>JBLHLO010000066.1:0-9510 GCA_047621105.1 Alphaproteobacteria bacterium | reverse complement strand
TGATCAGCAGGAAATCGCCGCCCGGCTTGTTGGGCAGCGTGTTAGATAGCGGGCGGGTCAGCTTGAAATGGTCGTTGATTTTATGGCCCTCATGCCAGGCAAAAATATCATTCGGCCATGGGCGCAAGTAATAGAGCAATGCTGCCGTCAGCTTGCGATCATCAACCAAAATCGGCACGCCGGGATAGCGCACCCGTAGGACTGAAATCCGCGCGCCCAACTCCCGCCAGCCGTCGTAGTGGCGATAGGGATTAACCACTGTGGGAACATTCAATCTGCCAGTGACCCCGTGAAACACAATGCCCGCCACCAGTGCGGCAGCAACAATGCTGTGCAGGCCAAGAGAGCCCAGCATCAGCCCATGCTTCAGACCGCTGCGCGCGCCCGTCATCATGGCTGCCGTTACCCACACGCTGCCTGCCACATAAACCGGTGCCGCCCAATTGGCATTGGCCCGCGAGGTCAGCGCCAGGGCCGTGATCGTCACCAACATCGGCAACACGAATGCCGCCAACAACCGGATGCGTTCATCGATACGCCATTTTTTTACCCGGACCCCGAACCAAAGCAGTGCCGCGAACAACACAGGACCGAATACCCCGAATTGACTGGCCAGGAATGCGCCTAATTTGGCCGGATGGAACAGGGATCCTTTGAGGTTTGCATTGGCCCCCGTATGAACGAAGGTGACGAAGCCCGCTTCGATATTCCAAATCAGGTTGGGAAGATAAATCAGTCCCCCCAGTGCCAATGCCAGGACGAGTCCTGCTGTACCGGAACCCGGCACACGCAGACGGGTGCGCGCAGTGCTGTCAAACACAAGCCACAGGACGAGGCCGAGGATAAAAAATGCCATCGCGTATTTCGACAACAATCCGAAGCCGATCCCTACCCCCAACACGGCCCACCACAGGCCTGAGCGTGTGGCACCTTGGCTTAGTCGCACCAGGGCATACAACGCCAATGCCCAGAAAGTCAGAAGCGGCGGATCGGTTGACGCCACCGTCGCCGAAAAGCTGATGCCCGGCAGGGTCATAAAGGCAAGCGCAGCAAAAAACCCTACTGCGCGGTCATAGAGCCTGTGGCCAATGCCATAAATCAATAACGCCGTGGCGAAATGCAGAATCGGAATAGCCGCCTTGATGCACCCTTCACCGGCACCACAAACAGTGGTGCTGGCCGCGATGAGCCAGGCAATCATGGGTGGCTTGGAAAAATAGCCCCAGGTGAGATCACGCGACCAGGACCAGTATTGCGCCTCGTCCGGATGCAGGTCGAATCCATAGAATGCCAAGGCAACCAGCCGCGCCGCCGTAATCAGCGCCAACACAGCAAGTATCCCGCCGAGCCCGAATAAGGCCCTCGTCGGGGCAAAGCCCGGCACCGGCGGCGGGGAAGTCTTCGAAGCGTCGTTCATCGGTTCCTGGAAATTTATCAAATACTTAAACCCAGTGCCAAGGTAACCCGACACAGAACCCTAGGCCAGAGAGTCGCCGAAAGCCCACGCCCGGCGGGACCACCCGGCCGGGCTAGATGTGGCGGTCCATGCGTTCAATCTTGGCCAACGCCGGAAAGAGCTTCCAGCATACCGCAGTGACGATAACCGCCCCAATGCCCCCGAAAAGGGCAGCCGGCACTGCACCTATAAAAGCCGCCATCGTACCGGCGCGAAACTCACCAATTTCATTTGAGGCCCCTGTGAAGACAGCGTTGACGGCACTCACGCGCCCGCGCATCTCATCGGGGGTGGCGATCTGCAATAGTGTCGAACGAATGTAAACGCTGACCATGTCGGAGGCACCAATGGCGGCCATGGCAATCATGGATAACCAGAACCAGTGTGAAAAACCGAACAAGAGCGTTGCGAATCCGTAAATAAAGGTCGTGACATAGAGGATCGTCCCCACCGAACGGGTCATCGCAATTTGGGTCAGAAGCACCGCAGCGACAACGGCGCCGAAAGCGGTCGCCGAACGCAATAAGCCCGCGCCCGATGGGCCGACCTCCAGAATATCCTTGGCAAAAATGGGCAGGAGTGCCGTAACGCCGCCCATAATCACGACGAAAAGATCGAGGGTGATTGAACCAAAAATTATTTTCTTTTTGTAAACAAAACGCAACCCCGCGAGAAGTGTCTGAAGGCTCGTCGGCTCCTTGCCGACGCGCTTCGTGCGCGTACGAATGACGATCGTACAAGAACAACCGATGAAGAAAGCCGTCGCGGCTATGCCGTAAACGACTTCCGGCCCGATGATGTAGAACACGCCGCTTAACGCCGGACCAATCACCGAGGCTATTTTGTTGGCGCCCGTATTCCAAGAAACTGCGTTGGGAAAGTATTTTACTGGAACGAGGTTCGGCACCAAAGCGTTTGAGGCCGGCTGATAAAAAGCGCGCCCCGTTCCCATCACCGTTATGATCAAAAATGCGGGCCAGACTTCGCGCGTTTCGCTCAATGTGAATAAAAGGAGGAATACGGCCGCCACCAACATCACGGCATAACAACATGTAAGGACAAGGCGGCGATCGAAAAGATCGGATACATAGCCCGTGAACAACGCAAGCCCGAACGCCGGGGCAAAGCTCGCTAGCCCAATATAAGCAAGATCCATCGGATTGCCGGTGCGATCATAGACCTGGTATTGAACCGCCACCGTCACCATGGTCATGGCCACGTAGGCAAAAAACTTGCCGACAAAATAAAAGCGGAAATCACGAAAGCGAAATGCAGCGGCGCCGGTCAGCGGCGCATCCCCGTCTTCATCTTCATCATTTTTTGGCGTGCCGCCGCCCGTCGCAGAAGGATCACTCAAGTGCGGCGCCGCATACGTTGAAAATCATATCCCTGGGAAGCTGGAGCGGGTGGCGGGAATCGAACCCGCGTATTCAGCTTGGGAAGCTGATGTTCTACCATTGAACTACACCCGCGAAGGATAACCGGCCCTTGGACCAGTAGGAGCCTATTTCTAGCGGCAACGCCTGCCCTCCAGCAACAAAAAGCCACCTCAAATCATCTGGATCAGTCAAATTCGTCTAATTTATTGGAATAGTTGAATTTACAACCACAAATACATGCATTTTCAAGGATTTCTCCTGTTGATGTAAAAACTATTTATTGCTAAAGGAGGACCTTAAACCTATGTCTTTTGGTGGAGTTAAGACATATGCAGTTTTCACGCAAACACACCTTCAGGGCTTCACCCTGCAGTCAGCGCGGTCATAGCAAACCGCAGCGCCCAAGTGGTTATTGAGCGGCATGTATCCTTCAAGCCAACATGGGGCAAACTGAGATGATACTTACCAAATACGCTGATTATTCAGTTCGCGTCCTGATGTATCTGGCCACTCGGCCGGGCGAGAAAGTGCCGATCACCGCCATCGCCGATGCCTACAATATTTCCCGCAACCATCTGATGAAGGTTTCCCAAAACCTAGCGCGGCACGGCTATATCATCGGCTACCGCGGGAAAGGGGGCGGTATTATGCTTGCCCTCCCAGCGCGCAATATTAATCTCGGCCAAGTGCTCGCTATAGCCGAACCCAATATGCGCGCGCCGGATCCAGCCTCCCTCCCCAATACTTGCCCTGCCGATCATAATTTCCACCAAATCCTTGAAAAAACCCGCGAATCCTGTCTGGCAGTCCTGTCTTCCTATACCTTGGCGGAATTGGTTGCGGGCCCAGACGCTGAACAGCCCCGCAGCAACGGCACCAAGCACGATGGGTAAAGGTCCCGCCGCCCCTGACGGGCTATAGGATTACGAGATTACGGGGAGAAAACGGGGCATTTTCTTGACCCTGCCCCCGACACCGGCTATGAAATGGGACCGTGGAGATTTGTGCCGGCCGGCTTGCGACCACGTTAAATGCATCGCTAAAAGGTCGGGAGCGGATGTTTCGCCCTGGCCATAATCGGCCGGGGTTTTTTATTGCGCGGACACGCCGCGCGGGAGAGCAAGATGAGCGAGCCCAAATCTGGCACCAGACCCAAAGAAGGCAATTACCGCACACGCACCAACCTTGTGCGCGGCGGGCAGGAACGCACCGAATTTCAGGAAACCTGTGAAGGGCTCTTCGTAACTTCAGGCTATGTCTATGCCAATGCCGAAGAAGCTGAAGCCGCCTTCAAAGGTGAGAACGACAAGTATATCTATTCGCGCTTTTCCAACCCAACGGTGACCATGTTCGAACGACGCATGGCCCTGGCTGAAGGCATGGAAAGCTGCCGCTCGACGGCCTCCGGCATGGCGGCGGTGTTTGCCTCGCTTGCCTGCCTGGCGGGGACGGGGGACCGGATCGTCGCCTCCCGGGCATTGTTCGGCTCCTGCCTTTACGTGGTGAGCGAAATCTTGCCACGGTTCGGCATCGACGTGACGCTGGTGGACGGCACCGATCTTGGCCAATGGGAAAAGGCCTTGGCCAAACCGGTTTGTGCAGCCTTTGTTGAAACGCCGTCCAATCCCGGGCTCGAAGTGATCGACCTGCCGGCCGTCGCCGACCTGGTCCATAAGGCAGGCGGGCGATTGGTGGTGGATAATGTGTTTGCCTCACCGGTCCTACAAAAGCCCCATGCGTTGGGCGCTGACGTGGTGGTTTATTCCGCGACCAAACATATTGATGGTCAGGGCCGGGTGCTGGGTGGCGCCATCCTTGGCGATCCGGAATACATGGAAAACCATCTACGTATGTTCCTGCGCCATACCGGCCCCTCGCTGAGCCCCTTTAATGCCTGGATCTTGCTCAAAGGGCTGGAGACCCTGGACTTGCGCGTGAGAGCCATGTGCGAAGCGGCCGGTGAAATTGCCGCCTGGATGGCGGCAAGGGCGGACCTTGCACGTGTCGCCTATCCCGGACTCGACAGCCACCCCCAACATGCCCTCGCCGCCAAACAAATGTCAGGCTTCGGCACCGTCGTGGGGTTCGAAATTCCGGGCGGCAAGGAAGCCGCATTCCGCTTCCTTAACGCGCTGCGCCTGATCGATATTTCCAATAACCTGGGGGATACAAAAAGCCTGGTCACCCACCCCGCCACGACCACCCATCAACGGCTTCCCGAGGAAGCGCGCGCTCACCTTGGCATTACCCAAGGTTATGTGCGGCTTTCGGTGGGATTAGAGGATCCGGAAGACCTCCGGGAAGACATCGACCAGGCACTCAAAGCAGCTTCCGGGACCTGAACCGGCTCGGCTTTACAGGGACCGTGCATTGGTCCAAGCTTGGGACGCACGCCCCGGAAAAGGCGGGCCAGGAGGAAATGTACGTATGTATTCAGCGACCACGCACTCCATCGCCATCACGGTGGAACCCTATTACCTCGATGATGAATCCGAGCCCGGCAATCATCGCTACGTATGGGCTTACAAGGTCACGATCGAGAACCTGGGCGGTGAAACCGTCCAGCTCAAGAGCCGTTATTGGCGAATCACCGATGCCTCTGGCCGGGTGCAGGAAGTGCGCGGCGAAGGTGTAGTCGGCGAACAGCCGGTGCTGGCCCCCGGCGAACGGTTCGAATACACCTCTGGCACACCACTGACCACGCCGTCAGGCATCATGATGGGGCGCTATTACATGGAGACTGTGGACGGTCGCGGCCTAGAAGTCGACATCCCCGCGTTTTCACTGGACCAACCCGATCAACGCCCGGTCCTCCACTGATCACCGGGCACTGATCACCGGGCCCCTTGCTGGCGGACTGGCAACGCAATAACCCCAACGCCTAACGTCCGCGCATAGATGCATAGATTAAGTCGAGATGAGAGGGAATCCGTGAAGACTGATCCAAACACAGCGCTGAAAGATATAACGCACGCGCCCAAACGCCCGAGCCGCGACGAAGCGGAAGAGGCCGTCCGCGTCATGATCCGCTGGGCTGGTGACAATCCCGCCCGCGAGGGCTTGATCGGCACGCCTGACAGGGTCGTACGCGCCTGGGAGGAATTTTTCCGCGGCTACGACGAAGATCCGACAGATATCTTGGCGCGCACCTTCGAGGAAATCGAAGGCTATGATGAAATGGTAATGCTCAAGGATATTCGCTTCGAATCCCATTGCGAGCATCACCTGCTACCGATCATTGGCAAAGTTCACATTGGCTATCTGCCGAATAAACGAGTGGTTGGCATTTCCAAGCTGGCCCGCCTGGTGGAAGCCTATGCCAAACGCCTACAGATCCAGGAAAAGATGACGGCCCAAATTGCCAGCGCCATCAACGATGTCCTACAACCCAATGGCGTCGCCGTGGTGATTGAAGCGGCCCATCAATGCATGACCACCCGCGGCATCCACAAGCCCGGCACTACCATGGTCACCAGCCATATGCTGGGGGGCTTTCGGAGTGATCAGTCAACCCGGCGTGAATTCCTGGCGATGATCGGTACACCCGGCTCAATCCAGACCCCGAATTCGTGACGACAGGCCTGTTGAATACCACCCCACCACACGTCGCTTATAATCGTCCCCAGCAACTCAGAACCCTGCTTTGACCGCATGATTGACGCCCGCCCCATCTTTTTTGTGATCGGTATCCTGTTAGTGACGCTTGGTGCCGGCATGGGCGTGCCGACGCTCACCGACCTGATCTCGGGACAGAGCGATTGGCGGGTTTTCGCCGGGGCCGCCGGCACATGTATGTTCATCGGCGTTACCTTAATCCTGACCATGCGCACGGAAAAGATGCGCCTTGGCGTGCGTCAGGCCTTCTTGTTAACGACGCTGTCATGGCTCGTCATTGCCTTATTCGGCGCATTGCCTTTTGCCCTGGCCGATCTCAATTTGAGTTACACCGACGCCGTGTTCGAAGCCATGAGCGGCATCACAACCACCGGCGCGACGGTCATCACCGGCCTCCAAAATGCGCCGCCCGGCATCCTGATTTGGCGCGCCATCCTGCAATGGCTGGGCGGCATCGGTATCATTGTCATGGCAGTATCGATCTTACCCATGTTGCAAGTCGGCGGCATGCAATTGTTCCGCATGGAATCGTCAGATAAATCAGAAAAGGCGTTGCCCCGCGTCGCCCAAGTCGTTGCCATTATCGGTGCCATATACGTCGGCCTGACGGTACTCTGTGCATTGAGTTACTGGATCGCCGGCATGCCAAGCTTTGACGCGATCGCCCATGCCATGACCACGGTTGCTACGGGTGGCTTCTCAACCGCCGACACCTCGGTCGGATCATTCAACAGCCCGGCCATCGAATGGATTGCAGTAGTTTTCATGCTGTCAGGCGCCTTGCCGTTTGTGCTCTATATTCAGGCGGTGCGCGGCAATCTTATGCCGCTTCTGCGCGACAGTCAGGTACGCACCTTCCTGGGCATTATCTTCACCATGATTGTGTTGCTGGTCACCTGGCAAGTGGCCATGGACCGCGAAGCACTTGGCCCGGCCATCCGCCTGGTCACATTCAATTTGATCTCGGTGATGACCGGGACTGGTTATGCCACCAGCGATTTCAGCTTGTGGGGCGAGTTCGCCATGACCATGTTCTTCTTTGCCATGTTCGTCGGCGGCTGTGCCGGGTCCACCACTTGCGGGCTTAAGGTCTTCCGCTTCCAGGTGCTTTATGCCTCAACCGTGGCCCAAGCCGGCAAGCTGTTACAGCCGCATGGCGTATTTATTCCACATTTCAACAAGAAACCCATTCCCGAAGCGGTTTCCGAATCGGTTCTGAGCTTCTTCTTCCTCTATGTGCTTGCTTTCGGCGCCTTGGCGGTGGGGCTCGGTGCCATGGGGCTGGATTTTGTCACCGCTATTTCCGGAGCAGCCAGCTCCATCGCCAATGTCGGGCCCGGGCTGGGGCCTGTCATCGGCCCCGCCGGCACCTACGCATCGCTGCCGGACCCTGCCAAGTGGCTGCTCTCTTTCGGCATGCTGCTCGGCCGGCTGGAACTATTTACAGTGCTGATCCTGTTCACACCGGCTTTCTGGCGCAACTGATCAATGTTGCGCGCTGCCGCGTAACGCCCCTAGTGGCGCGTCATATATTGCCCAAGATATTTTGCAATGTTGTCTTCAAGCTCGGTGTTGAGCTGACGCATCATATCTTCGGTCATGGCGAACCAAATACGTTCGCGCGCCGCGATAGAGGCGCCCTCGGGCGCGGTCTGAGAACGGTTAGAGCGGCTGGTCACGAAGGCGCGCTGTTGTCCCGCCGAATCGAGTATTTCAAGAAGCACCGTCAACTTACCGTCGTAACGCGCCGCCTGTTCGCGAGTGAAAGCACCTGTGATCCCGGCTTTAAGCGGTAATTTCGCCTCGACGATCGAAGCGTCGAGAATCACCAGACGCGCGCGCAAGTCACCGCCTGTCGCCCTCACCCGATCAAGCCCCCATTGACGCACTGCCGCATAAGGTGGCACCGGCGCGCGGTGCTCAACATGGGGCAGATTCAAGGGTGGGATATACCGGGTTTCGACCGTGAAGGTGCTAACCGCGAGGTTAATCGGCGCAAGATGGCGATAGCTGAGTTCGGCAAAATTTTGTTGGGCAGGTGGCGCAGCACAGCCGGCAAGCACAATTGGCAAGATCAATCCGGCAACAATCGATAAATGGATACAAGTTTTCTTCATGGGGCCCGATCCACCGGGCTTCACGCCCGAACTTGATACATCCTGACGGTGAAAAGAGACGATTTCAAGGCAGCTTCACCAAACCCTGACAGGGCCACAGATTCAGGTGGATGCCTCGCCCGAAGATTGCCCCGAATACAGGGCCTCAAGCGCATTTTGGTCGAATGCATAATCGGCACCGCAAAACTCACAACGCACTGATACCCGATCTTCATCCATCATGGAGATCACCTCGTCTTGGGGAAAGGCCGCCAAAGTCCGCGCGACGCGATCGCGCGAACAGCGGCAACTGGCAACCAGAGCGTAAGCTTGAAAAGCCCGCACGCCGGGCTCATGAAATAAACGGTACACCAACTGGTCAGGGGCCAGCGCCGGATCCATCAACTCATTGGCCTTGGCGCTGCCCATCAAGGTCACCGCTTCGCGCCAGTTTTCCTCAGCCTCGGTCGCATCAAAAACCACCGCCTTATCTTCACCTGGCAACCGTTGCATCATGATCGCACCCCCCTGCCACGCTGCGGCACCCGGTAACGTGGGCACATGTTCAACAGCGACTTTGATGGCAGCGTCGAGCTGTTCGGACTGGCGAAAGTAATGGTGAATGCACTCAGTGAGCGTGGTGCCCTCCAGGGCAACAATCCCTTGATACCGTTCGGTATCTGCACCCTGATCGACGGTGAAGGCAAGATGACCCGCGCCCAGCAATGCCGGCACCAGCGCACGCTCAGGCCCTTCAGTAAATGCGTCAACGCGCGCCGCATCGAATTGGGCATAGGCACGCATTTCGCCCTGGCTCGTCATATCGGCGACCAGGATGGAGATGGGTCCTTTGCCACTGGTCTGCAGCGTAAAAATGCCATCGTATTTGAGCGCGCTCCCCAAAAGCGCGGTCAAGACGGTCAGTTCGGCAAGTAGCCGGGCAACAGGTTCAGGATAATCGTGG
>JBLHLO010000065.1:0-9544 GCA_047621105.1 Alphaproteobacteria bacterium | reverse complement strand
GTCCAGTGCCTGCAACCCCATGTCGATCCGGTGACCGGCGCGGTGACCGTGGTCTTCAGTTGCTTCAACCAAGATCAGCCTTTGGACGTGGTCGATTTCGCCGCGCTCAAAGAACGGCTTGGCCAGAACCGGACCCAGGAAAAACTGACCGCCCAGTGGATCGATAGCTGCCTTAAGCAATTGAATTTGCGCAAACAGGCGGGCTAAGCCTAAGCTCCTCCTAAATATAAATATAGGGGGGCCGACAGATGCTTTTCATTCATAACGACGTCGCCGGGCAGGTGCTCGACATGGCCGATGTCATTCGCGTCCAGGAAGATGCGCTGCTCCAGGTCGCCGAGGGCACGGCTATCGCCCGCCCGCGCATCGATATTTACGCACCCTGCGACCGCAAAGATGCCTATTGGCGTTGGGGCACCATGGAAGGGGTGAACGGCGGCTATTTCGCCATCCGCATGAAGTCCGACATCATGCATTGGCCCGAATCCGACCAGGGCCACCGCACCCAGGAAAAATACTGCATGGAGCCCGGTACCTTCTGCGGCTTGATCATGCTGTTCTCGACCAAGAACGGCGAACCGCTCGCGATGATCAATGACGGCATATTGCAGCACATGCGCGTCGGTGCCGGCGCCGGGCTTGGCGTCAAATATATGGCGCGCGAAGATTCCGAAGACCTGTGCATCATCGGTTCGGGCGGCATGGCGCGCGCCTACCTTGATGCCATTCAATGTGTGCGCCCGATCAAACGGGTGCGCGTCTATTCCCCGACCAAGGCCAATCGCGATGCCTTCGTTGCAGAAATGCGCCTCCAATTCGAAGACATGGAGATCACCGCGGTCGATGACGCCCAGGATGCGGTCAAGGGCTGCGATATCCTGGCCTGCTGCACCGATGCCATTGCCCCCGTGTTTGATGCGGCTTGGATCGAACCGGGCATGCATGTGGCCAACCTCAATTGGCATGAGCTGTCACGCGATGCCTGGGCGCGGATCGATTACATGACCCGCAAGGGGGCGATCGCCGATGGGCGCAAGAATTACCGCGAAGGACAGAACAGCTACATCTGCGGCACCGAAGAAGAGCGCCGCCGTCTACCCGAAGACGCCATGGATGAACGCCCCTTTGAAGGGTTCAAGGGCGAATCGGTGGAGTTCGAGGAAATGCTGCTGGGCCGCGCACCTGGGCGCCAAAGCGCCGATCAGGTGACCTTCTTCCAGAACTCCGGCAATCAGGGCATCCAGTTTTCATCCGCCGGCGCGCTTTGTTACCTCAAAGCAAAAGAAGCGGGGCTCGGCCGCGAATTGCCGACCGAATGGTTCTTGCAAGATATCCGCGACTGAAATTTAGAAATTAAACTCATAAATGAGATGTCGGAACCCCACCGGCCTGAAGCGCGGTGGGGTTCGTTTGGCTTTCGCCATGCCTGGGATGACCCGGGCTATATTCGGGTTGCGGTCATGCCGCAGAGCCCGCGGTATGTCAGCAATGTGTGTTGATCGGCTCGTCCGCCGAAAATCCCCTACCGGAATTCAATAGGGCGGTGGCAGGGCCGTGGCCCCCTGGCCTTTAGCGAAGGGGCCGCTATTGGTACTTGGGTGGACTGTCCATGTGCGATACACCCTCCTGCTGATGGTTATCGATCTGTCGGTCGACCGCCGATGGCGGGGCCTGGTCCCGTCGGTGAGCATCAGACCGCCACCCTTGCGCCAGGCGGGGGCGGTCTCGGCGCGTATCGGTGTGTCGTCCGTGGATCGAAACACCCTATCGCGCGGCCCAAAGTCGGTGCCGACACAAAAACGCTAACGCCGTTGAGGGCGCGGTTCAAGCACCATCTTTACGCAGGTTTTAAGCCCATAGAATCGCACGAGAATGTCCGTGATCAGGGGAACGGCGCGCTCGATCAAGGTTCGCCAAATAGGCGGACCGCGTTGTCATAGAGCATCTTGCCGCGCTGGCTATCGGTGATATCGGTCCGTTCCATGAGCTCGACCGCGGCGTTTTCGCGGCCCTCGCCATGGGGGAAGTCGGAACCGAACAACACATGGTTCTCGCCGACCAAGTCCATTTCCAAGGGCAGCATCGGGTCTTCCGCTTCGGGTGCGACGAAGAACCGGCCCGATTGCAGATACTCGATAATCTCTTTCTTGGGCAGCATGGTGATCGTCGTATCGGCTCGGTAGGAGGGCAGGTAATGGCCCATGCGCCCGACCATGTAGAACAGCCATTCGGCACCATATTCCAGGAAGGCGACTTTCAGGTTTGGGTAGCGGTCCATCATGCCGTGGCCGACCATGGCGACAAAGCCGAGCACCGCGGGCATCCCCATGCCGATGGAATGGGCATCCAACCGGCTTTGGCAGAGGCGCTCAAACGGCGGGAAACTCATGCCCATATGCACGCAGATCGGCAGGCCGGTGGCGGCCAATTCGTCCCACACCGGGGTGAAGGTGGAATGCGACAGCATGAAATCCCCGGCGGTGCCGTACACCACCGCCGCACTGGCACCGAGCTTGTGCATTTCTGCCACCGCTTCGCAGCCCTGGCGGGCGTCGCGCAGCGGTAAAAGCCCGGCCCATTTGAGCCGCTTGGGCGCAGCCAGGCATTGCGTGCCGACATAGCGGTTATAAGCCCGCATGAGGGCGGCCTCGAACCCCGGGTCGGTGGTGGCATTGGCATAAAGCGTGGTCGGGAAAAGCATCTGGGTATCGATCCCGGCCTGGTCGAGGCCCTTGATCCGGGCATCGGGGTCCGACAGATCCCGTTTGCCGATCTTGTCATCCGGCGCGCCGAATTCAGCCATGGTCGAGGACGGCTTATTGGCCCCCTGGGTCGCCGAACCGTAGGGGTGGGGTTGCATGCGGCCCTCTATCAACCAGCCGGAATCCCACCGGCCCATGCCGTCGGTATCGCTGACGGTCAGCGGGCGCGGACGCCGCGCCGCGTATTCACCCGGCAAGTCTTCCCACATCTTGGGGCTGAGCAGTAAATGCGAATCCGCATCGTAAACCGGATAATTCTTGATCATGACCGTCTCCCTGTATTTTTTGCGCCGTTTATGGGGGCGCTTTATTTTTATGCGCGTTTTATTTTAGCCCTTTTATTATTTCATTTTTTATTTTGGCGCCGTCTCCGTCATCCAACCGGGCAGGCATTTGCCTTCCAGCGCCGGGGTGATGTCTTCCAGCGATCCGTAAGGGTGTTCCATGGCCTCAAACCGTTCCCGCGGGCAATTGACGTAAGCCTCAATTAAATTGCGGTCGGGGTCGAGGAAATAAATGCTGTTGGTGACGATGTGATCAACACAATGGTGAATCTCCACCCCCAGTTCCTTGAGGTGCCGGTAAAACGCGCGAAGGGCTTCAAAATCATCGGGGGCGAGCTCAAACGCGAAATGCTCCATGCCGATGAACGGTTCCGGCTCGACCCGCGGTTTGGGCGCGCCTGCATCCTTGCTGGGTTCGAGCAGCAGCACCGGCTCCTCTTCCCCGGCAATGGCCATACCCACGCGGCCCGCGTCATCCGGGGGAAGGGGGGTAAAGCCGAATAAGTCTTCGTAGAATTTTTGACTGCGCGCCAAATCGGCCACCCGCAGGCTGAGGTGGCTGGTGCGGAGTAATGCTTTGCCCATCATCGTCCTCCTTACGCGGCTTGTTCGCTACCCGCGCGGCAATAAAACTCATAAGGCAACCCATCTGGGTCCTTGAAGCGCACAAATCGGCAGCCGGGCCTTGAGCCCAGTTCGGGTGAGGCGTTCGCGTCGATCAAATGCGCGACCACGTGATCGTAGGCTTCCGCATCGGTGATCTCATATGAAATGCGCGCCATGCCGACCATCTGATCGGCATCCTGCGCCGTCGCCCCCCTCAGGGCCGGGCGGACCAGCAGCATGTGATGGTTCTCCTTAAAGTCCGACGTCAGGAAATGCATGCCGCGCTGCACCACGCCTTTGAGATTAAAGCCGACCACGTCTTGAAAGAACCGCGCCGTGCGTACGGGATCGGCGCAGCGGATCACCAAATGCCCGGCGCGCCTAACCGTGAAGCCTTTATCAATGGTGCTCATCAAAGCCTCCCCGCCTGTTGAACGGGGCAAGGATAGCATTAGAGAAAGGCAGACTAAACGTTAATTGGGGCTAATTTCTTGTTACGTTATGTCCTCGCCCTTTTCCCGGGTGTCGTACTCATTGGCCCAAGAAGCCCAATTAATTGGGAACTTAATTTCCGCCGCATGGTTATGAATCATTGTGAGGTCAGTGGGAGTTTCAGAAGTGCCATTGCCGATCGAAATTCTTGACCAAATCAGCCCGCTTATTTGGCTAAATTCAGGACTTAAGAAAGAGTGCCTTGGTATATCACTGGAATTGGTTCGGCTGATCGTGAATGAAGGATGAAATCCAGTCTCAGTGACTTCAAGGTTTTCTCTGTCGAAGGTGACGTACTGGTCACCTATAGGGTATACCGCTGTCACCGCTCTTGGGAATTGTGATGGTAAAGCCTGTATGGAAAATTTAGCCCCGCTGATTTCTATGATGCGAAAGTCGCTTTCGGAAACAATTTCTGATTCTAGGTAACTTTGGAAGGCATTTTTCTTTTCGAGAAGTGCTCCAGTAATTCGTAATTCTACCTGCCGACGAGGAACGTCTTGTACGCCTCCGCCCTCATTTATAGGGATGACTTCTGGCACTCTATCGGGGTTGGAAGCATCGCCGGGTTCAGGTGCAGTGGCTTCAATCCATATAGTTGTTCCATTTTCCTGAATACAGATATCGGGTCTTCTGTCGCGGTTTAATTTGGGTAATTCGTTCCGTGGGAGAACGTTTTTGCCTTCTTTTAAAAGTATGAGCGTTAGGTACATTTCCCAGAATCTGGATTTTGGGTCATAGGCAAAGTCTGAACGAAAATGTTCATCGGCATATGGTTCATAGGAACTCCACATTTGTTCCAAATCGTTGTGTATAGATTTCAGAGTCTTTGATTTTTGTTTTCGTAGATTGTCATAAACAATATCTACATCTTTCAACTTGTCTGAAAACAAGGTCATATTTTATCACTCCAAAAACCCCTTCACCCTCTCAAACGTCTTACTAAGCCATCCCCACTACCGCCAGTAATGGCTGTGCACGCCGCCATCGATGCGCAGCGTCGTGCCGGTGATATGCGCCGCCCGGTCGGATGCCAGCCAGGCGACCGCATCGGCGATTTCTTCGACGGTGGATGAGCGGCCCGAGGGGTTGACCGCCTCCATCTCGGGCCATCTATTGGGGTCACCGAGCTTTCGTTCGGCGCGTTCTTTCACATGGGCGAAATGGCGGTCCGACATGGTCGAGCCCGGGTTGACGCCAACCACGCGCACGCCGTGTTTGATGCTTTCCCCGCCGAGGCATTCGGTAAACATCATCAGGGAAATATTACCCATGCAGCCGGCAATATAATTGGGGTTAGGCGATTCCGCCGCCGCCCCGATGACATTGACGATGACGCCCGATTTACGGTCCTGCATACGGGGCAGAATGACCCGGGTGAGGTCGATATAGCCAAAAACCTTGAGGTCCCAGCCCCGGCGCCAGGTGGCGCTGTCTATTTTTGCCAATGTGCCAGACGGAATATCACCGGCATTATTGACCAGGATATCAACCCCGGCGCAGGTCTCGCCCAATTTGGTCACCGTTTCGGTCTGCGACAGATCGCCGGGATGAATGGTGACGCTAACACCATGGGCTTTGGTGATTTCATCGGCGGCGGATTGCAACCCGTTTTCGCTGCGCGCCGCGAGATGCAGGTCACAGCCTTCGGCCCCCAGGGTTTTGGCAATGGCGCGCCCGATGCCGCGCGAGGCGCCGGTGATCAGTGCCGTTTTGCCGCGAAGGTTCAGCTCCATCGGATCAACGCAGATGCTTTTGGAAGAAGGCGAAGACCTTTTCCCAGCCGTCGAGGGCCTGCACCGCCCGGTAGCGATCCCCCGCGGTATTGAAGAAGGCGTGGCCCGCGCCATCGTAGCGATGAAACGCATAGTCTTTCTTATGCGCTTTAAGCGCCGCTTCGATTTGATCGACCTGTTCCGGCCCCGGGTTTTGGTCGTCATTGCCGAACAGGCCGAGCAACGGCATGGCGATATCGGGCGTCATGTCGAAAGGGGCGACCGGCTGGTTGTCATTGAGCTTGCCCGGGGGGGAGGTGACATTGCCGCCCCAGCAATCGACCGCGCAATCGAGGCTCGGCATCTTCGCCGCCGCCATATAGGCGACGCGCCCGCCCGAACAAAAACCGACCAGCCCGACATTGCCGTTGCTGGTCGGCAGATCGCGCAGATAATTTTCGCCGCCTTTCAGGTCACCGATGATTTGTTCGTCGATCTGGCCGCCGATCTCGCGGATGCGCGCGCTCTTCTCCGTTGGGGTGCCTGGTCCCTGGCGAAAATGCAGATCGGGTGAGATCGCGTTATAGCCATATTGGGCCAATTTACGGACCACTTCGCGGGTCCATTCATCCCAGCCCGGCATGTGATGGACCACCAAGACCCCCGCTAAGGGCCCGGTGCCGAGCGGGCGGGCCGCATAGGCGTCGATCAAATCACCCCCATGTCCGTGGACGCGGACCGTTTCGGCAATCATGCCTTCATATGTCATGGTTCTGTCTCCCCTGATTGCTATGGGCCCTTAAGGGCCTGTTGTTGGGTTCAGGATGTTTATCGGGGCCGGGTGTTGCAAGGAAAAAATGATTCAAAAGTCCTCCCGTGAGGGGTTACTCCAGGAACCACTTCACCCCGTCGACGGCCTCCTTCAGCCCGACCCGTTCGACGCTCACCCCTTCGGGGAAGGCGCGGGTAAAGCGCGTCGGCAAGCCACGGTCGAGCAGCACGAAGCAGCCCTTGTCGTCGTCGCGGCGGATGAGGCGGCCGAAGGCCTGTTTCAGTTTGAGCCGGGTCAGCATCTCGTCATAGGCGCGCCCGCCAAAACGTTCCTTGCGCGCCCGGTGCAGAATATCGGGGCGGGGCCAGGGGGTGCGGTCGAAAACGATCAGCCGCAGCGAACGTCCCGGCACATCGACCCCGTCGCGCACCGCATCGGTGCCGAGCAGGCAGGCGTCTTCGTCTTCGCGGAAGATGTCGACCAGCGTCGGCGTATCCATGGCATCGACATGCTGGGCGTAAAGGGGAATCCCGGCATCATCAAGGGCGGGCGCCATGCGGTCATGGACACCGCGGAGCCGTTGAATCGAGGTGAACAGCCCGAGCCCGCCGCCGCCTGCGGCCATGAACAATTCGCGGTAAGCGCTCGCCACCTGATCGGCGGAGTCCTTGTTTACATCGTTGACGATAAAGACCCGGGCTTGGGTTGCGTAATCAAAGGGTGAGGGGAAACGCGCCCGCATATGGGCCCGTTTATGAGTATCGGTTTTATCCGGCGGATGGGGCAGGTGGTTGGTGCCGGTGCGCGCCTCGGCCACCGCCCAGTCGGCTTCCATATCGCCACTGGCATCGGTCAAAGTGGCCGAGGTGATGGCGACGCCATGGGCTTCGGCGTAAACGCTATCGGCGAGCGGTTTGGTCGGATCAACCCAATGGCGATGCATGCCGACATCGGTTTCGCGGCCGAAGGCGCGGTCAATGCCGAACCAATCGACGTATTCTTCCGGCGTTTCTTCCGACAGCGCGGCGAGCATTTGCCGCCAACTGGTGAGCGGGTTTTGCGCCCGGTGTTCGATCGACCGCATGGCCCCTTCGATGCGCAGCCGTGTCGCAGTGTCGAGCTCATCAGCGCGGTCATCGAGGATATGCGCCAAGCGGCGGATCACCCGGGACAGGGGTTCGGATATATCGTGGAGCCCGTAATCAAGGTTGGCGGCGGCTTCCAGCACCCCGTCGCCGAGCGGCCGGGCATCAGCCTCCAGGCTATAGCCCGCTTCGGCCCCTTGGGCGCGGGCCAGCACCTGATGGCGCAGACGCGACAGAAACACCTCCGCCGCCCCTTCGGGGGTGCCGTCGGCCAAACGCGCCAGCCAACCGGCGGCGGGGAGTTTACGCGCCGCGCGCACCGCTTCATCCAGGGCTTCTTCGGCTTCGGCGTCCATCTCGGCAATATCACCGAGACGGCGCGCCAGGCCGCGGGCGCGCGACCGCCTTTGATCATCGGCGCCGGCAAGCCAGCGTTTGAGCTCCGACGTTTCGCGCCCGGTGAGATGTTGGGAAAAGGCGGAATCGGCGGCGCTAAAAAGATGATGGCCTTCGTCGAACACATAGCGCGTCGGCACGAACGCATCATCGAGGCCCGATAGGGCCGATTGCGCCATGACCAGGGCGTGATTGGCGATCACCACCTCGGCCCGGCGCGCGCGGCGCACGGTGCGTTCGATAAAACATTTATGAAAATGGGCGCAGGCCGCATAGATGCATTCACCGCGCCGGTCGGCGAGCGCGATGGTGCGGGCCGGGCCCAGCAATTCGATCAGCCAGGCGGGGAAATCGCCACCCACCATATCGCCGTCGCGTGACGCGCTGGCCCAGCGCGCCATCAGGCCCAATGCGGCCCCTTCGCGCGGATCAAGCCCGGCGCGACCTACCGCATCTTCGAAATTAAGCAGGCACAGGTAATTTTCCCGGCCCTTCCTGACCACCGCCTTCATTTCCTTGACCACCGGATCGGGATAAAGACGCGAAAGCTCCTGATCGATCTGGCGTTGCAGGTTGCGAGTGAAGGTCGAAATCCAGACCGTGCCCTTGTTCTTTTCCGCCCACAGACTCGCCGGCGCGATATAGCCGAGCGTTTTGCCGGTGCCGGTCTCGGCTTCGGCCAGAATCATCTGTGGCTGGCCGGCCTCGTTGCGCGGGGTGAAGGCATGGGTGACGGCGCTGGCGTAATCGGCCTGTTCGGGGCGCGCCTCGCCGTCCGTTCCGACCAATTGGGCAAGGCGGGCGCGTGCCTCATTGGTTTCGACGCCAAATTGGGCGGGCGGCGGCCCCGGCGCTTCCTCGGCCCATTCGGGCAGATCGCGCCACACGGTGAGCGCGGCGGAGCCGGTTTCGGCCGCTTCCGCCTTCAGACCCAATGCGGCGAGTAGCCACGGCCCCCAGGTCCAGCCGCCGGCTGCCATCAGCCGGGTGATGTCGATCAGGCGGGGGTCTTCATCGGCAATTTCCGGCACTTCGCTGAGCAGGGCGCGGGCCGCGTTGAGTAAGGCTTCGGCCTCGCCTTCATGGCCGGGCGCGGCATCGAGCCCAAGGGCGCGGGCAATGCCGCGCGGCGTCGGCAGGCAAAAGGTGGCCGGCCGCACGAAGGCGAACAGTTCCAACACATCAAGGGCGGCCAAGGGATTCCGCGCCTGGAGCCGGCGCGCCGTGGCCGGGCCATGGGCGACCAGCACCAGGGTCTCAGCGGCCAGCGCCAGGGCCTCACGACGGGTCAGGGTGCGCACACTGCCGTCAGCCATCCGCGCCAGGGCACCCTTGGGCGTGGCAATCAGGGCCGGGACCTCAAGGGCGAGGGAGTCAGTCACTGTTGGATCGGTTGGCGGTGAGGTCGTCATGGGGCGGAGTATAGTCAGCC
>JBLHLO010000064.1:0-9549 GCA_047621105.1 Alphaproteobacteria bacterium | reverse complement strand
CTGGATGCCGGCTACGTTCCGGCCCTTGGCCGCGCTGTCCTGGAATGGCTGGCGCCCAATCCCGGAGAACGAATCCTTGATCTCGGCTGCGGTGACGGCACGCTCACGGGGGAGCTGCAGGCGGGGGCGTGCGTTGTCGGTGTCGATGGGAGCCCGGCGGCAGGTTGCCGCCGCCCGTGCCCGGGGCCTTGATGCCCACGTTATGGCGGGTGAGCGCTCACCTTTGAGGGGGCATTCGACGCAGTCTTTTCCAATGCCGCGTTGCATTGGATGACCCAGCCCGATGCGGTGATTGCGGCGGTTCATCGCGCGCTCGCGCCGGGGGGGGCGTTTCGTCGCTGAATTTGGTGGCGCGGGGAATGTCGCAGCGGTACTTGAGGCACTTCTTGCCTTGCTTGAGGCTCGGGGCCTTGACGGCCCATCGGTGGTGCCGTGGTTCTTCCCGACCCCTGAAGATTACACAGCGCGTCTTGATCGCGCCGGCTTTACGGTTGCGCGTATGGAGCATTTTGCGCGGCCGACCGACCTCCCCGGAGACATGACAGACTGGCTTGGCGTTTTCGCGCCACATTTTGATACTCTCTTGCCAGGAAATGAGGTCGACAATTTTCACGCCGAGGTCGCCCAGCGGGCGCGGCAGATACTCTATGACGAGCAGCGGCACAGCTGGTGGGTTGATTATGTCCGTTTGCGTTTTATCGCGAAGCGGGATTGATCCTGTGGTCGGGGCGCGTCATGCTGGCCACGTTCGTGTGACGCGCCATATCTTAATTCAAGCCATATCCAAACGAAGTATTGTTAAGGAAGCAGCTCAGGTGTTTGTGCGTTCCAGAGTTTTAAATTCTTTTATTGCTCTATTTCTCATGGGCGCCCCGGTGTATGGCGCCGATCTTGAAGGTTCCGGTGCAGTGTTGCAAGGGCTCGATAAAGTGACGGCGCGTATTTCACCGATCCATACCCCGATCGGTGAAACAGTTCGTTTCGGCACGCTTGAGATCACCGTTCGCCGTTGTCTCAAGCGTCCACCCGAGGAGCCGCCGGAAAGCGCCGCACTTATGGATATCCGTGAGGTCCGCCCGGGCGAGGAGCCTGTTATCCGTTTTTCAGGTTGGATGTTCGCATCTTCGCCGGCGCTGAATGCGCTTGAACACCCGGTTTATGACGTTTGGGTCAAGGATTGCCTAAACGCCAGTTCACCCGCTGCTAACGGGCCTAAATAGAACTCAGCTTTCACCTTAAGTGCCGCTTTGAGCTTGGCTTGGTAATCTGCGCGCGGAATTTCAACTACCCCGAAACGCTCCAAGTGTTCGGTCACGAATTGGGTGTCCAGCAAGGTAAAGCCGCTACGCCTAAGTCGCGCGACAAGATGGCAAAGCGCTATTTTGGAGGCGTCGGTGGCACGGCTAAACATGCTTTCGCCGAAGAATGCGCCGCCCAGCGCGATGCCGTACAACCCTCCCACCAATTTGTCTGCCTGCCAGCATTCCACTGAATGGGCATGGCCCATGCGGTGCAGTTCCGACACAAGACGTAAAATTTCATCATTGATCCAGGTGGTTGGCCGGTCGAATCGGGGCGCGGCGCAGGCAGCGACGACATCATCAAAGGCGGTGTCTAAGCGCACGTCGAACGGTGTGCGCAATAAGGTTCGCTGTAGGCGGCGGGGTACATAGAAGGTATCGAGGGGAAGGATGCCGCGTTCTTCTGGATCGACCCAGTAAAGGGTCGGATCATTGGCATCTTCAGCCATCGGAAAAATGCCCGAGGAATAAATCTTGAGCAATAGTTCTGCCGTCAGCGGCGGCGTTTTATCGCGCGACACGTCGCCCTATTTCGACGCGACGAATTTTTCGAGCCAATGAATATCGTAATCGCCATTGACAAAATCGGCCGATTCAGTGAGCCGTATATGCAATGGAATAGTGGTTTCCACCCCTTCGATCACGTATTCCTTGAGGGCGCGCTTAAGGCGCATCAGTGCTTCGTTGCGGTTGCGACCATGGACAATCAGTTTGGAGATCAGACTGTCATAATGCGAAGGCACCGTGTAGCCGGCATAGATTGCCGAATCGACACGCACGCTCATTCCCCCGGGCGGATGGTAGAGCCCGATGCGGCCGGGTGCAGGCATGAAGGTTTCCGGATTTTCGGCGTTGATGCGGCATTCGATGGCATGGCCGGAGAAGCTAATGTCTTCTTGGGTGTAGCCAAGTGGTAGTCCGGCGGCGATACGAAGCTGCTCGCGCACGATGTCGATGCCAGTAATCATTTCCGTAACCGGGTGTTCGACCTGAATGCGGGTATTCATTTCGATGAAATAAAACTCACCGTTTTCATAAAGAAATTCCAAGGTGCCCGCGCCGAGGTAGCCAAGTTTGGCAAGGGCTTTGGTCACCGTATTGCCGATGGCCGTGCGTTCGGCGGAATTCAATGCGGGGGAGGGGGCCTCCTCGAGAAGCTTCTGGTGGCGCCGTTGCAGCGAACAGTCGCGATCGCCGAGGTGCACTACGTTGCCTGATTGATCAGCAAGAATCTGAATTTCTATGTGACGAGGCGTGGCGAGGTATTTTTCGATGTACACCTCGTCATTGCCAAAATTGGATTTAGCTTCGGATCGGGCGGTCGACAGGGCTGGCCCGATGTCATCGGCTGACTGTGCGACCTTCATACCGCGACCACCACCGCCAGCTGTGGCTTTAATCAGTACCGGATAGCCGATTTCTTCGGCAACGGCGCGCGCCTGTGGTTCATTGCTCACGGCCCCATCGGAACCCGGCACCACCGGCACACCCAATGATTTCATAGCGTCCTTGGCAGTGATCTTGTCGCCCATCATGCGGATGTGATCCGGTGACGGGCCGATGAAGATGAAGCCGTGGTCTTCCACAATCTGGGCGAAGTCGGCGTTTTCAGATAACAGGCCGTAGCCTGGGTGAATAGCATCGGCGTTGGTGATAGTGGCGGCCGAGATCAGCGCGGCCGGGTTGAGGTAGCTTTGTGAGGCGGGCGCTTCGCCGATGCAGACGCTTTCATCAGCGAGCCGCACGTGCATGGCATCCGCATCAATGGTGGAATGAACGGCAACCGTAGCAATGCCCATTTCCTGGCAGGCTCGATGAATTCGGAGCGCAATCTCGCCGCGGTTGGCGATGAGCACCTTGTCAAACATGGGAAAATATTCCCTGTTGGGCAGTCATGGCTGAACCCATACCCGTTACTCGATGATGAGAAGAACTTCGCCGTATTCGACCGGCGCGGCATTGGTGACAAGCACCTGGGCGACTGTGCCGGACTTGGGGGCACGAATCGGATTCATCGTCTTCATGGCTTCGATCAGAAACAGCGTTTGGCCTTCCTTAACCGTATCGCCCTCCTTGACGAAAGGATTGGCGCCGGGCTCCGGCGCGACGTAGACGGTGCCGACCATGGGCGTGGTGACCGCGCCGGGATGTGCTTTTGCTGTCTCTGCTGTTGTCGGCCCCCCCGTATTTGTTTGGACAGCGGCGGCGGAGCCCGCCATTGGGGCGGTGGGGGCCGGAACCATAGTTCCAGTGCTGGCCGCGATTTGGGCACGCGAGATGCGTATCCGATGGCGGCCTTCGCCAACCTCGATTTCAGTGAGGCCGTACTTGTCGAGCGCCTTGGCCAGGTGTTCGATCAAATCGTCGTCAATAATGGGTCTGCGCATCACGTGTCTTTTCCTGCCCCGATAAGTTGGCTTATGGCATCAAGCGCGAGCAGATAGCTATGCGCTCCGAAGCCGGCGATGATACCTTTAGCGGCCTTTGAGACGTATGATTCGGCGCGGAACGGCTCACGCTGAAAGATATTTGAGAGGTGTACTTCGATCACCGGCACGTCGATCATCTTCAGGGCATCAAGGATAGCAATGGATGTGTGGGTGTAGGCCCCAGCATTGATGACGAGGCCAGCCGCGTTACTTTGGGCGCCCTGGATCCAATCCACCATCTCCGCCTCACCGTTGGTTTGGCGGAAATCGACCTCAAGTCCTAATTTTTTTGCATGGGCCGCACATTTTGTCTCGATGTTGGCGAGGGTCTCCCGGCCATAAATCTCGACTTCGCGGGTGCCCAGCATGTTTAGGTTAGGGCCGTTTAAAATCAATACCTTACGGCTCATTCTGCCGCCTGTCCTTGGCTTGTCCGGGCCCGTTGGCCGATTCCAACCGTTTATAGCATGGGCTCAGTTTCGTGCAATGTCCCCAGCGCCCAGCCTAAAACCTCGACCTCGTTTACCATGATTTAACCAGAATTCGTCACAAATGATACGTAACGTTTTGAAACACGCGAAAGGACTTCCCATTTTGTCGTAGCCAGAAGACCCCAGAGAGCGGCGGTTGGTGCTGCGCCTTCTAAGCTATTGGCGTGATATCTGCGACGATCGTGATTTTTCACATGCTGCTGACGTTGATAGCAGCACTATCGCTGACATGTGGGATTATTGCTTCATCATTGACATTGCTTCGGGCAGTCCAAAATTTAGCCACTTTGGCAGCTGGCACGCGGATTTCTATGGTGCTGATATGAGTGGCCGAGCAGTTGCCGATCTCGACAAGGAGACGCTGGCGCAACGTTCGACAGATTATCTGAACGAAGTCATTCAACGAAAAATTCCAATTACTTATGGCACTGTGCTGTCGGAACCGGGAGGACGCAAAATCCTCTATCGCTCGATCATGATGCCATTGTCTGATGATGGCGAAACCCTGACGGGCATTTTTGGTGGATCCAATTGCAAGACCGCCGAAGATTCGGACGAGGCCTAGGGGAACGCGCATGGCTGTTTTGAAGGTCTTCGAAATTCATACCTTCCGCAGCGGAGTGTGGAAAATCGATTCGGTCTTTGATGATCGCGATCTCGCGATCATGGAAGCGGGTCGCATGGATCGCTCGAAACGTTTTTTCTGCCGTGCGTGTCATTGAGAAAACCTTCGATGATGAAACGGAGAAGGGTAACACCCGCACTATTTTCCGTTCCACCAAGGCCGAACACATCAATACGGCCAACAAAGCGCGTCAGACCCAGGGCCTTAAGGTTGCCGCCGCCCCGCCGCCGCCCAAGTTTGTTAAAAAGAAGAAGAGCATTAGCCGCCAGCTAGTTATTGGTCTTTTCATCATTGTCGCCATTGCCGTGGGAGGCATTGGTTTGCTCGAACTCCTCAACCCTGACCGGTGTGCGTTAAGCCCTAGGCCGATTAGACGCCCCCCCCCACCCCTTGCGCCGGCCTCTTGCGCCTTGTGGGGTTCCCGCTCCATACTTAAAGTTAGTTATTGCCGTCCACTTCGGGTCCTGTGGCGCGTGGGGATGGTGTTTTCAGGGAATACCGCTAGGGCCTTCCGGGGCGGGGTCTGGGACGAAAATCAAGGGAACGGGTATGGCTGCTCAAGTGACGATCAATGGCGAAGCACGGCCGCTCGGCGGGGCGGAAACTCTTGCCGCACTGCTTGATATGCTTGGTGTCGACGCGCGCAAGGTGGCGATTGAACTCAACCTCGAGATCGTACCCAAATCGGCCTATGACACGACCCGGGTCAATCCGGGCGACAAACTGGAAATTGTCCATTTTATCGGCGGTGGCGCCGATGACCTCGGTGGCATCAATGCAGATCTGCTGGAAGTGGCTGGCCAAACCTATCATTCACGGCTTTTGGTCGGGACCGGCAAATACAAGGATTTCGAGGAAACCGCGCTGGCCATTGAGGCCTCGGGTGCAGAAATAGTCACCGTTGCCGTGCGCCGGGTCAACGTTACGGATCCTGGTCAGCCGATGCTGGTCGATTACGTCGATCCCAAACGCTACACCTATTTGCCCAATACGGCGGGTTGCTTCACCGCAGACGATGCGGTGCGCACCCTGCGCCTCGCGCGTGAGGCAGGGGGATGGGATCTGGTCAAACTTGAGGTGCTGGGGGATCAGAAAACGCTCTATCCCGATATGCCGGAAACGTTTAAAGCGGCTGAAATCTTGGTCTCGGAAGGTTTCAAAGTGATGGTCTATTGTGCCGATGACCCGATTCAGGCCAAGCGCCTGGAAGAAGTGGGCTGCGTCGCTATTATGCCGTTGGCAGCGCCGATTGGTTCCGGGCTCGGTATCCAGAACCCGGTCAACATCCGTATCATCAAGGAAAATGCCCAAGTGCCGGTGTTGGTGGATGCGGGGGTCGGCACCGCGTCCGATGCTGCGGTGGCGATGGAATTGGGCTGTGACGGGGTGCTGATGAACACGGCCATTGCCGAGGCTAAGAAGCCGATTCTTATGGCTCGGGCTATGAAGCATGCCATCAAGGCTGGCCGGTTAGCCTATCTGGCGGGGCGGATGCCCAAAAAACGCTATGCGGACCCCTCATCCCCGCTTGCCGGGCTGATTTAGAGGTCCTATATACGGCCCCTTCGCGGGTAGACCAGCCCCGCGACGCGCCCCGGAGGGGCATCGCGATGACCGACAAGATCACACGCTATCTGGCGACTGAAAATCCGGAAACGCCTTGCCTTGTTGTTGACGTAGATAAGGTCGTCCAAAATTACCGCACGATGAAGCAGCACCTTCCCGAGGCGGATATCTACTATGCCCTGAAGGCGAACCCAGCGCCCGAAATTTTGCGTCTGCTGGTGGCCGAAGGTTCGAAGTTCGACGCTGCCTCAATCTATGAAATTGATCACGTTCTCGCTTGTGGTGCCAAGCCCGCCAACCTTTCTTTTGGCAATACCATCAAGAAGGAAGAGCATATTGCTGCGGCATACGCACGCGGCATACGACTGTTTGCCTTCGACAGTGCTGATGAGCTTGATAAGTTGTCTCGCGCGGCCCCTGGTGCGCGCGTCTTTTGCCGTATCTTGATGACCAATTCCAGCGCCGAATGGCCAACATCGCGCAAATTTGGCTGTGACATTGAAATGGCACGGGATCTTCTTATCAAGGCCAGTGACCTCGGACTTGATCCTTACGGTGTGTCGTTTCACGTCGGTTCCCAGCAAACTGATCTTGCCCAATGGGATGTGGCAGTGGCGCGTACACGGCTTTTGTTCACGGCGCTCGACGAAGCGGGCATCCGCCTTGGCATGGTTAATCTTGGCGGGGGCATGCCGGTGCGCTACCGGACCGATGTGCCGTCACCGCAGCAGACTGCGACGGCTATTCTGGATGCTGTGCACAAGCATTTTGGCAATCGTATGCCACGCATGATTGTCGAGCCCGGCCGGGCGATGGCGGGTGATGCTGGAATCATTGCCGCATCGGTTGTGCTGATTTCACAAAAGTCCTATGCCGACGATCGGCGCTGGGTTTATCTTGATATCGGGAAATTTGGTGGTCTGCCCGAAACCATGGATGAATGTATCCGCTATCAGATCGATACTGATCGTGATGGGGAGCCCACAGGCCCCGTAGTGTTGGCTGGGCCGACCTGCGATGAAGTCGATGTGATATACGATCAAGCGGGTTACGAATTGCCGCTCAATCTTAAGGCTGGTGACCGGGTACGTATTCTTGCTACCGGCGCCTACACGTCGACCTATTGTTCGGTAGGGTTCAATGGCTTTCCGGCGCTCAAGGAAATCTACATATAGGGAATTTGGGAGGGAATTTGACGCGTATGGAACTGTATGACTATTTCCGGTCCTCGGCCAGTTTCCGGGTCCGAATTGGCCTCAATCTCAAGGGGCTTTCACCCGAACGCCGGTTCATTCATCTCACCCGCGACGGCGGTGAGCAATTCGGTTCCGACTTTACTAAGTTGAATCCACAGCAGTTGGTGCCGGTGCTGGTGGATGAAGGTGAAGCCTTTACCCAGTCGCTTGCCATTCTTGAATATCTTGATGAAACTCATCCTGAGCCGCCATTTCTTCCCAAGGATGCGGCGGGCCGTGCCCGGGTGCGTGCCCTTGCGCTTTCCATCGCCTGCGATCTACATCCGCTCAACAATTTGCGGGTCCTGTTCTATCTCAAGGACCAAATGGATCAACCCGAAGAGGCGCGTAATGCATGGTACCGCCATTGGGTAGCTAAGGGGCTCGAAGCTTTGGAAGGGGCGCTGGCGGGTGGTGTGCATACCGGCGACTTTTGTCACGGTGATGTGCCGGGGCTTGCCGATATTTGCCTGGTACCGCAAATTTTTAATGCCAAGCGTTTCGATTGCACGCTTGATGCTTACCCGGTCGTGATGCGGGTATTTGAGACTTGTATGGCCCATTCTGCTTTTGACGCTGCCCAGCCGGCTAAACAGCCGGACGCCGAATAGGTGCGCTGAATAAACGACTTAAAATGGCTAGTTCTTTTCGGATGCCGCACGCTTAATGTCTTGAAGACGTATCCAGGCAGTCGAGCCTTTCTTGAGACGCTTTTCCGCCCGTTCAGCATGGGAAAGGGCCTCTTTTTTGCGCCCTCGTAGGAGTGCCGCTTCCGCCTGCGCCAGTGCGGCGAGGCCCAATTGCCCGTCGCGCCCGTAGGCTACTGCCAGTTGTTCCCAGGCGAACGGGTACTCAGGATCGTCTGCGGTGACTAGCAATAGATTTTTGATCGCCGCCTTTGTCAATTGAGGCGAATTGCTTTCGAGTTGTGAACGGGCGAGACCAAGCCGCAGTAGTGGTTCTTCTGGTGCCAGTCGGGCTGCCTCA
The DNA here is from genome assembly GCA_047621105.1 of Alphaproteobacteria bacterium. Taxonomy (GTDB): domain Bacteria; phylum Pseudomonadota; class Alphaproteobacteria; order SMXQ01; family SMXQ01; genus WHSO01. Next base: position 915 of record JBLHLO010000064.1, on the reverse strand, counting down.
ACGTTCGGCGCGCGCGATTCAGCGATGCGGCCATTTTCGAACAGCATTTGCCCCTTTAGTTCGTGGAAATAGGGGTTCTCAGGTTCATCTTTAATCAAGCCGTCAATCAGCGGTAGCGCCTTATCGAGTGCCCCATAGCGGTAATATGCAATAGCTCGTGCGTAGCGGCTGGGAATAGATGTGTCATTTGCCGGATACGTTCTGAGGACAGTGAGCGGCTGGGCAATAAAAGCGATGAGCTTCGCCACCATGCGCCGGTGCATATCTTCGAATTTGGCCGGAACTTGGGCGCTGCTGAAATGGGATGTTTTAAGATGCTGTTCGACAGTGCGGAGGCGATCGCGGGTAACAGGATGGGTACGCATGTAGGGGTCTTGATTATTGGCCGTCAGGAATTCCTGGTTTTCCATGGTGGAGAGAAAATTTTGGAGCCCTCTAGCTGATTGTCCGGTTCGCTCGAGATAGGATAGCGCCGCCTGATCCGCCGCAGATTCCTGGGTGCGGCTGTAGGACAGTAGGTTGCCCAGTGCCAGGCCTTGCCCTCCTTGGATGACGGCGGCGCCGGCACCCCCGCTGCCAGTGGCGATGGCGGTGAGCGCGCCAAGCAGTGTTGATACCAGGGCGGCAGTGTTGGAGGTTTTAATGCGGTCAGAAAAGCGTGTTAGGTGCCCGCCAGCGATATGGCCTGTTTCGTGGGCAATGACCCCGATGAGCTCGGTCGGGGCCTTGGTTTTGATCAGTAAGCCGGTATGAATGAACAGATTCATGCCCCCAGCGACAAAGGCATTAAGGGATGGATCGTTAATGATGAAGATACGTACATCGCGCGCAGGAAGTCCGGCTGCGCCAAATAGTGGCGTTGCGTAGATTCGGATGGTATTTTCCACCTCCGCGTCGCGGATAAGGCTGGCCGCC
>JBLHLO010000063.1:0-9626 GCA_047621105.1 Alphaproteobacteria bacterium | reverse complement strand
CATGCACGCGGACCTTCTTTGAAAGTCCATAGCCCGGAATTTCCGCCACCGTGCCGAAAGGGTCGCGCGACCCTTGCAAGATCAGGGTCGGGGTGCGGATCGCCTTCAAGTGATCGGTGCGCAGTTCGTCCGGCTTACCGGGTGCGTGAAATGGATAGCCCAGGCAGATCAGCCCGCGCACCTTAAGCGTGTCGGCCATCATGCTGGCGATGCGCCCGCCCATGGATTTTCCGCCGATGACCAATGTGCCGCTGCCGAGCGCCGCAGCTACGCGTTCAAAACTGTCACGCAGCACCGGCTCCCGGTCGGGTGGGCGTTTGCGGCCGTCGGCCCGGCGCTTTTGCATATAGGGAAATTCGAACCGGGCGACGCGAAAGCCGGCCTCGGCAATGCCTTCGGCGATATGGTTCATGAATGCATGATCCATCGGCGCGCCGGCGCCATGGGCGAGGGCGAAGGTCAGCGTCGCGCGCTTGGGTCCGTTAAAGAGTAAGGAGTTCGCCATTGGACGGCGGTGCCGAGGTTACGGAGGCGTAAAAGTCATTGCCCTTGTCGTCAACGATGATGAAGGCAGGAAAATCTTCGACCTCGATGCGCCACACGGCTTCCATGCCGAGCTCGGGATATTCAAGGACCTCAACCTTCTTGATGCAATCGAGGGCAAGACGCGCCGCCGGGCCGCCGGTCGAGCCGAGGTAGAAGCCGCCATATTTTTTGCAGGCCTGGGTCACCTGGGTCGAGCGATTGCCCTTGGCCAGCATGATCATGGACCCACCGGCCGCCTGGAACTGATCGACATAGGAATCCATGCGCCCCGCTGTGGTCGGCCCGAATGAGCCCGATGCCATGCCCTTCGGCGTCTTGGCCGGGCCAGCGTAATAGACTGGATGGTTCTTGAGGTAATCGGGCATGCCTTCGCCACGGTCGAGTCGTTCCTTGATCTTGGCATGGGCGATGTCGCGCGCGACGACCATCGGCCCGGAAAGTGACAGCCGTGTCTTGGCCGGATATTTGGAAAGCGTGGCCAGCATTTCCGCCATCGGGGCGTTTAGGTCGATCTTCACCACGTCACCCGACAGGCTGGCTTCATCGATCTGGGGCATGAAGCGGGCGGGGTCGCGTTCCAACTGTTCGAGGAACACGCCGTCCTTGGTGATCTTGCCCAACACTTGGCGGTCGGCCGAACAGGATACGCCGATACCGACCGGGCAGCTGGCGCCGTGGCGCGGCAGGCGAATCACCCGCACATCATGGCAGAAATACTTGCCGCCAAACTGGGCGCCGATGCCGGTATGCTGGCTGAGCTTGTGGATTTTCTCTTCTAACGCGACATCGCGGAAGGCCTGGCCGAATTTATTGCCCTCGGTCGGCAGGCCGTCGAGGTAATGGGTCGAGGCTAGCTTGACGGTCTTGAGCGTCATCTCAGCCGAGGTGCCACCGATGACGATGGCGAGGTGATAGGGCGGGCAAGCGGAGGTGCCCAGGGTCTTGATCTTCTCATTGACGAATTTCAACAGCGAGTCGGGATTGAGCAGCGCCTTGGTTTCCTGGTACAGGAACGTCTTATTGGCCGAGCCGCCGCCCTTGGCGATGAACAGGAATTCGTATTCATCGCCCTGGATACCGAACAGGTCGATCTGAGCAGGCAGGTTGGTGCCGGTATTGACCTCTTCATACATATCGAGCGGCGCCATCTGCGAATAGCGCAGATTGTCTTCGGCGTAGGATTTCTCGATGCCCTCGGCAAGCCGGGACTCATCCATGCCATCGGTAAAGACCCGGTGCCCGCGTTTGGCTATGACGATGGCGGTGCCGGTGTCTTGGCACATGGGCAGCACGCCGCCGGCGGCTATATTGGCATTCTTCAGAAGTTCAAACGCGACGAAGCGGTCGTTGTCCGATGCTTCCGGGTCGTCGAAAATTTTTGCAAGTTGCGCTAGATGACTGGACCGCAACAGGTGAGAGACATCGTGAAAGGCCTCGCGCGCTAAGAGGGTAAGCGCACGGGTGTCGAGTTTGAGGACAGTGTCATCGCCGAACGGCACGGTTTCGACGAAATCGTCGCTGATCTTGCGCCACGGCGTGTCAGTCGGGGTGAGGGGAAATATCTTGTGGTAGGTGAAATCGCTCATGGTCTCCGTTTCCGTGAACGCCGCATGCAATGGGGTGAGCGGCTATTTATTGCGGAAGCGATCCAGTGACACGACTTTTTCGCCGTCCTTGGCTGCATCCTTTGGGGTGTTGTCTTCGGCAGTGTTGTCTTTGGCTGCGGCCTTTTTAAGGTTAGGCAGTTCCTTGGCCGTGGCGTCTGCGCCGAATTTAAGGCCGAACTGCGCTTCTGGATCGACAAAGCCGGTCAGGGCGGCAAAGGGGATGAACAACCGCTCGCGCTTGCCGGAAAAGGCGAGCTCGATCTCGAACGCCAGGTCATGGATATGCAGGTTCCAATACTGGTGCTGAATGACGATGGTCATTTCTTCCGGGTATTGCAGTTTGAGCCGATTGGCGATCTCGACCCCTTCGGCGCCGGTGCGGAAGGAAACGTAAAAATGGTGGTTGCCGGGAAGGCCGCGCTCAAGGGTTTCCGTCAGGACCTTGTGTACGACGGTGCGCATCGCTTCTTCCATCAGAAAATCGTATTTAAAGCCTTGGTCGTCAGTTTTGTCGTCCATGCCTATTATCTGTCCGTGTCGTTTCCCGGGCGGAGCCCGGCGCATTCTTATTAGGTGATCGTCGTGGACATGATACATGGCTGGGCCCGTGCCGTCATCAGGCGGCCCGTTATTATGCGTTAGTTATCGTGTAATACACGCCGGTTATCGTGAAAAGAGGGTGACTCCGGCGGCAGAGGGTTAAAGTGGGGGGCTTCTGTTGCCCGGCGCCCCCCGAGCCGCGCTTGCTTATTTAAGCAGCGAGTGCGTACTCGTTATCGTTCGCACTTAGGTTTTGACCCGATAACGGCGGTATCATGCCGGGCAAAAGTTCTGCCTTTACCACGCGCGTCGATCCTAGTTCGCCCCCATAAGGTGACCCCCCAGGTCAAAGCACAGTCGGGAGGGTCAAATGGGAAATGGTGGAGGCGCCGGGTACTGCCCCCGGGTCCGCAACGATTATTCCACAGAACGTTTATCACCATAGCCGCCACTGTGGCGGCAACTTCTATATAGGGATCGGCACGGGTTTTGGAAAGGGGCACGGGCGCGCTTCCCCTTGTCGGCGGAAGCCGTTAGAGTGCAGGGCGTATTCATCAGAGCCTACAGAATCCAACCCAATCCCCAGAAATCCAACCAAATCCACAGAAATTCACAGAAATCTAACGTTTCCAAGCAATGCCGCTATCTGCCGACCAACAAGCCGAAATTACCGCCGCCCGCGCCGAACAGACCGCCACCCGTCGGCCGACCGTTGCGGCGCTTGAGGAGATTCTCTATGAGGCTCTCCCGGTGCTCGATCACGGCCTCGTCCGGGTGGTTGATTACATGGGCGATGATGCGGCCATCGTCCAAGCGGCGCGGGTTTCCTATGGCAAGGGCACCAAGCGCATTTCCGAGGACGCGGGGCTGATCAACTATCTCATGCGCCACCGGCATACGACGCCGTTTGAGATGTGTGAGATCAAATATCACGTCAAACTACCGATCTTCGTCGCCCGCCAGTGGATCAGGCACCGCACCGCCAACATTAATGAATATTCGGCGCGCTATTCGATCCTCGACAATGAATTCTATATGCCGGCGCCGGAAAATCTGGGGGTCCAATCGTCGGCCAACCGTCAGGGCCGGGGAGATGCGCTCACCGGTGATGAGGCCAAGCATGTGATGGACCTACTGCGCGAAGATTCCGAGCGCACCTATGCCCATTACGAAGAAATGCTGAACGAGGACGAGAACGGCCAACCGCGTGATCCGGGCCGCCAGGGGTTGGCGCGGGAACTCGCGCGCATGAACCTGACACTGAATTTCTATACCCAATGGTATTGGAAGGTGGATTTGCATAATCTGCTGCACTTCCTCAGTCTGCGTGCCGATCCCCACGCCCAGTATGAAATCCGCGTCTATGCCGACGTCATGTTGGAAACCCTGAAGCGCTGGGTGCCGATCACCTATGATGCCTTCTGCCAATACCGCATGGGGGGATTCCATCTGTCGGCCAAGGGGCTGGATGCGGTCAAGCGCCTGCTGGCGGGTAAAAATGTCACCCAGAAGGAATCGGGTCTATCGGCCCGGGAATGGCGCGAAATGATGGACGCGCTCGGGCGCGACGCATAGGGGGCGCGATGCTTAGGGGACGTGAGAGCTAGGGGCGTGACGCATAGCGCGCGCGTTAAGCTGAACATATCGTCCGTGGCTCATTTGCAGGGAGGCTGGACATGGGACATACCATCAGCACCTACGCGGAATTTTGGCCGTTCTATTTGGCGGAGCATTCCAAGCCCGCAACGCGCGGTTTTCATTATGTCGGCACGGGGATGATCGCCGTCGTGGTGGGCATTGCCGCAGTGAGTGAAATGTGGTGGACGCTGATTTTCACCTTACCGGTGCTTTATGCCTTCGCCTGGTATGCCCATTTCTTTATTGAGCATAATAAACCGGCGAGTTTTACCCATCCCGTGTGGTCATTGATGTCGGATTTTCGCATGTCTGCGCTGGCCCTCACTGGACGTATCAAACCAGAACTTGAGAAATATCAAATCCGCCCGCGCGCCTGACAGGCCGTCGCCGCGCGGGAAGGGGGGAAAGAATGGACCACACAATCACCCGGGTAACCGCTACGCCCTTGAAGGTGCCGGTCGGCTTCGACTGGGCCGGTTCGAAACATATCCGCAACAATATGCTCACCTATGTGGAGATCGAAACGGCCTCGGGTCTTATCGGTCATGGGATGACCGCCCTTTCGCCCCCGATCGTCGTTTCAGCGGCGATCAATCATGTGGGCGGTCCGGCGATGATCGGCCTCGACGCTACGGACCATGAACATATTTGGAATGTGCTGCACTGGGCGCTGACCGCGCCGGGACAGACGGGCATTGGTTGCAACGCGCTGTCGGCGCTCGACATCGCGCTCTGGGACATCAAGGGCAAGCTTGCTGAACGCCCCATCTGGGTGTTGTTGGGCGCCGCGCGCCGCCGCTTGCCTGCTTACGCCACCTGCGGCTTTTCCTTTTTTGACCGCGACAACATGGCGCAAGCGGCGCACCACATGGTGGGGCGTGGTTATAGGTCCCTCAAGATGCAGGTGGGCCGTCCGGGGCTTGATGCCCGCGAGAATGCTGTGCCGCTTAATGAAATTCTGGATGAAGACATTGCCCGCATCGGCATCTGGCGCGACATCGCGGGTGATGACGTGGAAATCGCCATGGACGCGGGCGCGCGGCTCGATCTCGATCACGCCGCCGAGCTGGCCAACCGGGCACTTGATCTGGACGTCGGCTTCTTTGAGGAGCCGATTGTTGAAAACGATCTCCCGGCCATGGCCGAAATGCGCCGACGCAGCAAAATGAAAATCGCCTGTGGCCAGAGCGAGGGGCAAGTCTCGCGCTTTCGCGACATGATTGCGGCCAAGGCGCTTGATATCGTCCAGCCCAATGTCATCGTCGGCGGCGGTTACACGGGCGCGGCGTGGGCCGCACAATTGGCGGTGAATGCGGGCCTGCCGGTTTTCCATGGCGGCGGCGCCAGTTATCACAATGCCCATTTGCAGGCGGGCTTGCCCAGTGGCACCGGGATCGAACATCAGATGAGTTCGACCATCGCTTCCGATAAGCTGTTCGACGGCCTGCCCGAATTCAGCGAAGGGCATCTGGTGATGACCAATACACCCGGCCTCGGTTTCGAATTAAAAGACGGCGCGCTCAAAGAATTCACGCTGCGCTAGGCAACATTTATTCGATAACGATTTTGGGCCCGCCGCGCGCCGATTTGCTGGCTTCCACACTGTCCCAAACGGTGCGCGCAATAGCGCGAAAGCGCTCGGCATGGGCCGATTGAGGGGCCGAGACCGTGATCGGATGACCGCCGTCGGAGGTTTCACGAATTTCGATGGCCAGCGGGATTTCACCTAAGAACGGTACCTTTAATTCTTCGGCGCAGGCCTTGGCGCCGCCATGGGAGAAGATATGCGTTTCGTGGCTGCAGTTGGGGCAGACGAAGGTCGACATATTTTCGATGATGCCGAGCACCGGCACATTGACCTTCTGGAACATGCCGATGCCCTTGCGCGCATCAAGAAGCGCAATGTCCTGGGGCGTTGAGACGATCACCGCGCCTGCCAGCGGCACCCGCTGGGCGAGCGTCAATTGTGCGTCGCCCGTTCCGGGCGGCATGTCGACCACCAGTACGTCAAGTGTTCCCCAGTTGACGTCGCGCATCATCTGCTCGAGCGCCCCGATCACCATCGGCCCGCGCCAGATCATTGGTGTGTCTTCCTTTATCAGGAAGCCAATGGACATCGCTTTGAGGCCGTAATTTTCCATTGGCTCAAGAATCTTGCCGTCCTTTGACTGGGGCCGACCAGTTATGCCCAGCATGCGGGGCACGGAAGGGCCGTAGATATCGGCATCAAGCACACCCACCTTGTGCCCCTCGGCGACCAGGGCCAGGGCAAGATTGGCGGCAACGGTGGATTTGCCGACACCGCCCTTGCCGCTGGCGACGGCGATGATATGCGTCACGCCCGGGACCAGGGGTTTGGGCTGTTCAGCAGCGTGCGCGCCGTGAGGGGCTTGGGCGGCGCGGCGCGCGGCCTGGATATCGGCCCCGGGGCCTGTATTGGGTTGAGGACCGGGCTGGGGGCCCGGTTGGGGGGTAGTGTCGCCAGTCCGTTCAGCGGTAAGCACGACGGTGACCGATGTGACCCCCGGCAAGGCCATGACCGTGTCTTCGGCCATTTTGCGCAAGGGTTCGGATTCCGGACCCCGGGCGGCATCGACCTCGATAGCAAAACCGACATTGCCGCCCTTCACCACTAGGCCGGTGACGCGGCCCAAGGTCACGATATCCTTGCCGTGATCGGGGTCGATGACCGCTTTAAGGGCGGCGCGGACCGAGGCTTCGGTAATGGGTTCATTGTTCGCAGTCATGGAATTTTGTGCCTTTGCGCGTCGTGAGCCGGGATCGGAGGCCAGTAGGACGCATTGTGCGCCCGGGCAAGCTGCCGTATAACACTTGCATATAGACGACGCAGGCCTAATTTCAAAGGCAACTGCCGAAATTTTGGACAGGCGTCGGTTTCTCATATAGCGCGGACGTTTCCGAGGAAAGGACAGATCATGGCCTGGAACAATCAAGGTGGGGGCGGAAGCCCTTGGGGTTCTGGCGGCGGCAGTGGCGGCGGCGGTGGCCCGTTTGGGGCGGGCGGTGGCGGCTCTCTGCCCCCCGATCTCGAAGATCTGTTGCGCCGCGGTCAGGATAAGCTGCGCGGCATCATCCCTGGTGGGGTCGGCTCATCGCGCGGCATCATTTTGATCCTGTTGGTTGCCGTCGCCGTTTGGGGCGCCTCCGGCTTCTACCGGGTCCAGCCTGATGAACAGGGTGTCGTGATGCGCTTCGGCGCTTGGGATCGCACCACCCAACCGGGCCTCAACTATCATCTGCCGGTGCCGATCGAATCGGCGTACAAGCCGAAGGTCACCCGGGTCAACCGCGTCGAAATCGGCTTTCGCCAAGCGGGCGGCGGCAAAAGTAATGTGCCGGAAGAAAGCCTGATGCTGAGCGGCGATGAAAACATCGTGAAGGTTTATTTCACGGCGTTCTGGATTATCAAAGATGCCGGCAAGTATCTGTTCAATATCCGCAATCCTGAACAGACCGTGAAGGCGGCCGCCGAAAGCGCGATGCGTGAAGTGATCGGCCGTTCGGCCAGCCAGAAGGCCGATGTCAAGAATACCAGCGCTCAGGCCGTGGCCAGTGGCATTCTTATTCAAAACATTCTTGAGCAGGGCCGCGGTGAGGTTCAGGATGAAACCCTCAAGCTCACGCAGCGTGTGCTCGATGATTACGGTTCGGGTATCCAGGTCACTCAGGTGCAAATCCAGGAATTGGATCCGCCCGATCAGGTGATTGACGCCTATCGTGACGTGCAGCGCGCCCAGGCCGATAAGGAACGGCTGCGTAACGAGGCCGAGGCCTATCGCAACGACATTCTGCCGCGTGCCCGTGGTCAGGCGGCGATGATCGTGCAGGAAGCGGAGGGCTACAAGCGCCAGACCGTGTCCAAGGCCCGCGGTGAATCGAGCCGTTTCAAGGCGGTTTATGAGCAATACCTGAGTGCCCCGACGGTCACGCGCCAGCGGCTCTATCTTGAAGCCATGGAGGAAATTCTGTCCAAGAACTCCAAAGTGGTCATCGATAGTAAGGCCAGCGGCTCCGGTGTCGTGCCGTATCTGCCCTTGCCTGAGGTGCAGAAAAGAACTGGTCAAGCTACGGGAGGCGTAAAATGAACCGCGTAATGACTTTCCTCGGTGTCGTCGTCGTGGCGCTCGGCATCGTTGCTTTTTCGTCGATGTATACGGTTCACCAGACCGAACAGGCGCTCGTCCTGCAATTGGGTAAGCCTGTCAGCGTTGTCGACAAGCCGGGCCTCAAGTTCAAGGTGCCGTTCATGCAGAACGTAGTGTTCTATGATCGGCGCGTGCTTGACCTTGATCCGGCGGCGGAAGAAATGATCGCTGCTGATAAGAAGCGTATCGTTGCCGATTCCTACGCGCGTTATCGCATCACCGATCCGCTGAAATTCTTCCAAGCGGTTGGTAATGAAGCTGTGCTGCGCCAACGGCTTGGCCGGGTGATCAACGCGTCGATGCGATCGGTGATCGGTAGTTATTCTCTGCCTGCGCTGCTGACGATTGAGCGTGTCAAGATCATGGCCCAGATTCAGGGTCAGGTGAATAAAGAGGCCAGGCAGTTCGGCATCGAAGTGATTGACGTCCGCATCCGCCGTGCCGATTTGCCGCAGGCCAACTCGGAAGCCATCTTTAATCGTATGAAGTCGGAACGCGAACGTGAAGCCAAGGAGACGCGCGCCGAAGGCGCCGAAGCCGGTCAACGCATCCGCGCTGCGGCGGATCGTGATCGGACCGTGCTGGTGGCTGAGGCGCAGCAGAATGCCGAAGAACTCCGTGGTCAGGGCGATGGTGAGGCCCAGGCCATTTACAACGCGGCTTACGGCGGAAAGGCGACGGAATTCTTCGAATTCTATCGCCGTATGCAGGCGTTCAAGGCAACCTTTGCCGCGGGAGACACAAATTTCGTGCTGTCGCCCGATAGCGAATTTTTCCGTTATTTCACTAACATTAATAAGCAACCCACGAGCCGGCGCTAGCGCCGGCTCGGGCGGGACCACGGATAGGCGGGGTCCCGCGCGCGTGGGGGTCGAACTTCTGACTTTTCTGGGCCTCGCACTCCTGGCCGAAGGCGTGCTTTTAGCCGTCTTTCCGAAAGCGCTCCTGCGCATGATGGCGGAGATGTCGCAGATCGCCCCCGAACGGCTTCGTTACATGGGGTTGGTTTCGGCCGTTATCGGCACTGCAATGCTGTTTATATTGGTCCGTGCCCTGGGCGGCACACTTGGTTTTGCGGGGCTTCGCGCGCTGATCGGCGCTGGTGTGTGAGGAGTTCGGTTAGATCAGC
>JBLHLO010000062.1:0-9749 GCA_047621105.1 Alphaproteobacteria bacterium | reverse complement strand
TCAGCGCATCCTGGCTGGTAAAGATCAATCCGCGCTTGAGCGCGGAAACGACGACGCTGTCTTGTTCATGCAAGTGGATTGAACAATTGCGATCGGGATTGGCCTTAAGCACCGCACCGTGGAAGACCAGGCCCGCCGGGCCCGGCATATAGGGCGACTCGGTGTAACAATTGCCTTCGAAATCGACCTTGAGAAAATCCGACGCGGTGATTTCGCTCCACATCAATCCACGTGGGTTCATCAAGAATTTATCGGGCTCATCGGGCACGCGCCCGGTGAAATGATTGCGGATCGAATTATTCCAGCCGAAGTGATGACAGATGCGCGCCCCTGCCGCGAGCGCCACGCGAGTTTCCCACTCGACCTCGCTGACTTGCCCCTTCAGCGAATTATGCTTGCGGCCTGCGGTGGCGGTCTCAGTCATAGTCGTCTCCTCGTTTGCACAGCTATCCGTCGAATTCAATGACGTCAAAGCCGCGCGCCTTATCGGTGATATACAAAAGGCCCCGGTGATCCATTTCAACATCGTTCGTCTGGGGCGCGTTCTTGCCCTTGCCCGGTTCGGAAATGAAATAGCCAACCTCTTCTGGATGAGCGGGATCCTTAAAATCGAGAATACGCAAACCGGCCGCAAACCAAGTGACAAAGGCGCGGGTGTCGGTCATTTCTTCACGGAACTGATGGGCGCCAAAACGCATGCCGGGGGCATTGTAGGGCGAAGCGCTTTCGGGCACGTGGTATTCGGTGATCAACTTCATATCCGTCGGATCGGTGACATCGAAGACGTAGAGCGGGGCATGAGGTTTCCCCTCGTCATTGCCGCGGTTGGTGCGTTCTTCATCGGTGGCAAGCGCAATTTCACGGCCCTGAATCGGGAACGGCACCTTCAGTAGCGTATGGCTCGGCTCCACTGCCGGGGGATGAACGTCATGGAGGCACAGCGTCTTCGGATTCTTGATATCGCTGATATCGATGATCGCGAAGCCCGACATCCAACACCCCGCATACATCTTATCGCCTGAGCGCAGCGCATGATGCAGCCTATGGGCGGCCTTCTTACGATTCGGTGTCTCTCCGCCGGCTACGTTCTGGCCCGGCATCCACCAGCGCGATACCTCCTCCGGCTTGGCCGGATTGCGGATGTCGTAGATGACCAGGATATTGCCGACGAAGCCTTCCATTTCGGTTGAGATATAGGCGTAAGTGTCATCGGCATCGAAACGATGCACGCCCTTGCCGAAGGTCTTTTCAAAATGAAGCAGCTTGGGATTGGTCTTGTCCTTGATGTCATAGATGCGAAAACCGCCATCTTCGTAAGGACCAGGCGCTGGGCCGCGCAGTTCCGAATTAACGATCATGATGTCGTCTTGAACGACGCGTACCTTATGGGAATGCGAGCCTTCGGCGTTGACGTTGATGGTAGATAACACCTTAGGATCGCGCGGGTCGGAAATGTCGAGGATCGACGTGCCCTCAGGCCCATACATATAACCAAGATAGGCGTAATCACCCTTGATCGTGACCTGCCCGGCCCCACCCAAATCCATGCGGGAATAGTGCCTGATATTGGATGAATGATAGATGCCCGGTGTCGCACTTAATGCTTCTGACATATGTCCCTCCCGTTGGCACTTGCCGTTCGTTAGCGGTTCTTTTTCCCCATGCTAACCCAGATGATGGACCCGTCCCACCCCAATAAAATGGGCACCCGCGACCATGGCGCAGATGCCCATTATTCATGCCAAAACTTCGGTCAGAGCCGTATCTAGCGGAAGCGCCCTACCACTTCACCGGAACGGGATGGGCAATCGCCTCTTCCAGGGAATTGACGCGGCGGAACTGTTCCGGCGGGCGCAGGCGACCACTGTCGTCGATTTGATCCATCAGGCAATAAATCTCGAACTCGTAACCATCGGGATCGAGAAAATTAATGCCAACGTTACAGCCCGCGCCCTTACGGCCTTCGAAGGTGATGGGAATGTTATTGGCCTTGAGATGGTCACGCGCCTTGAGCAGCATCTCGACATTGTCGACTTCCATCGCCAGATGTTCCATCTGCAGACCCGCACCGAGATCACGCTTGGTCTTACCCTTAGCCGGTTTCAAGCCGATGGCGTGGTGATCGGCACCGCAGCGGAAGAATACCATGCCGTGGTCGTTACGGTCGGTTTCTTTAAAGCCCATGAGCTCGGTCCAGAACCTGACCGTGCGTTCCACATCGGTGACCTCATAGACAAAATGGCCAAGCTTGTTGACCTGGATCGGCGAGGTGCCGGTATAGCTTTCGGGATGAAACTGTTCACGTTGCGCGGCTTTTTCACGCCGAGCCTCGGTATTATTGGTGGCAATATCGTCCATGGGTGACCTCCATAAGTCCTTCGTTGTCTGGTTTTACCCCGTTCTCGGCAATTTTGAAATGTCCCTTCCTCAAGGGTTTTGACTTCTTACGATTATAGGGCGCAAATACTGAAAACCATATATAAATTATGGATATAAATAATGGTCGATACAGTTGATTCAAACATCCAGGGAACAACCCCAACGGGAGATGAAAGCCCTGCCACACCAGCCCAACCGCTGCCATATGAGCGGGTTGGGGGCAGCGAAGGCCTTGCCCGTATTGTCGACCGCTTTTACGAGATCATGGATCAAGACCCGGCCGCTGCCGCAATTCGCGCCATGCATGGCGACGACCTCGGCCCCATTCGGGAAAAACTATTCGACTTTCTATCCGGCTGGCTAGGCGGACCGCCACTGTACTTCCAACGTCCCGATAGCAAATGCCTACATTCCGCCCACCAGCCTTACGCCATTGGCACAGACGAGCGCGACCAATGGCTCGCCTGCATGCACCGCGCGCTTATGGATACGGGAGTCGACGCGGAGACGCGCAAGCTACTTGAAAAACCTTTATTCATGGTGGCCGACTCCGTGCGCAACCGTTAGCGCTCAGCCATGATCAATTCAGGCCATAAAGCTGGGCTGGATTGGCCTGAAGGATTTTATCGACCGACGCCTGGGGAATCCCGCCTTCCACACCGAGGCGCTTCATCGCTTCGATATCGGTGGCGGTATCGCTATGGCCGTAATCGGTGCCGATCAATAAATGATCGTCGCCGACCGCATTGACGATCGAGGGAATATCGTCGGTCATCTGGGTCGTCACATAGAGGCGATTGGCCGCCATGGCATCATCGGCGAGCCGCCTGCCCTTGCGCTGCAAACGCAGTTTCGCCTCGGTCAGCATGAACGGCAGCCAAAGCGCGCTGGCCTCGATAAAGGCCCAACGCACACCGGGAAAGCGCGACGGGATTTCATCTGACAACAGTGTTGCAAAGGCCGCTGCACAAGGCAGCTTGGCGCGCAGCAAGGCCGCGTCCTGACCATAAGCGTCATGAACCGCGAAGCTGTTGATCCCGGTGTGCAGGGTCACGGCAAGGTCCAGTTCCTGCGCCATTTCATAAAGCGGGAAAAAATAGCGATGCGAGAGCAATCGGTCAGATTCCATGCCGCGCATGAAAATGGAAACGGCGCCGTGCTCCTTGGCAAAAACCAACTCATCACGCACCTTGGGCTTATCTATCAACGACAGGAGCGGCGGGATCACCGCCCAGCGCAGCCGGTTGTTGCTCTGCTTCCAGATATCGGCGAGCCAGCGGTTATAGGATCTGCACAGCGCGTATTCGACGTCGAATTCCTTGGTCATGGGGCGCAGCCACATGGTCGGGTAAAGGATGGCGATATCGGCGCCCAATTCATCCATATGGTCGAGCCGGCTTTTAACGCTGACCATATCACGCGAATCGGCAGGCACGTCGTTTCCCTGATTGGCACCCTTGGCGATTAGATGATCGTCGATAACCCAGAATTCCTTGCGCCGGTTATTGCCGCGCGGCGCGTTATCGGATTCGGACCGGATGAAAATCTCCGGACGGAAGGCCTCATCCTCACCGGTCATATAGGACCAGGTTTCGGGCGTTTCGACCACATGGGCGTCGGAATCAATAATCGTCATGGCAGCTCCCCTATTTGGGCCCCAGAATACGCAACGAGGCCCCCCTTCGGCAACCTTGCCACGCGCCTAGGCAACGGCTTTAGTCTAAATTCGGGCTTAATCTTAGCCCGCCTACTTGTTATGTTAGCCCCCAAGCTACCTCCGGTGCATTCGCGCCAAGTCAAAACAACATCCGAGAAGAAGAGGGAACCCTATCCATGTCCGATGCCCCCACCCCGATCCCCGCCGACCAACTCAAAGACAAGTTTCTGGTCGACCCCTATCTGAACTGGGCCGAGGGCGAAGGCATCCCGATCCATCTCGATATCGGCCATGACCTGCTGGCCCTCGAAACTGCCCCCTGGGAACGTTATGGCGCGCGCGGCTGCTTTGCCCATACCCTTGGGCGCGGCGATTTTATGGCTAATTATGTGCTGGAAGTGCCCAAAGGGGCCAAAACCCGGCCCATGCATCACCTCTATGAAGCTTTCTTCTATGTCCTGTCCGGGCATGGTTCGACCACCGTGACGGCACCTGACGGCGCAAAGCGCACCTTTGAATGGGGCCCCAAGGCGGTCTTCGCCATCCCGCTCAACTGCGAATACCAGATATTCAACGGCTCCGGTGCCGATGCGGCCCGGCTGTCATGCACTAATGATGCGCCGCTCACGCTCAACCTCTACCACAACGTAGAGTTTGTCTTCGATAACCCCTTTTCCTTCGCCGAACGGCTCGGCGATGCCAAGCACTTTGACGGCGAAGGCGACCATGTCCCTGTCGCGCGCGGTAACAATGTGGCGCCGGTCAATCTCTGGGAAACCAATTTCGTCAACGATCTCACCGGATTCAAGCTCTATGAAATGAGCGCCCGGGGCAAAGCCTCTCTCAATATTTCATTCATTCTGGCCGACGGCACCATGCACGCCCATTGTTCAGAAATTCCTGCCGGCCGCTATAAGAAGGCCCATCGCCATGCCGCAGGCACCCATGTCCATGCGGTTTCAGGCGAAGGCTATTCATTGCTTTGGTTCGAAGGCGATTCCGAATTCAAGGAAATTCCCTGGCGCCACGGCGTCATGTACACACCGCCGTTTTGGATGTTCCACCAGCATTTCAATACCTGTCCGGAACCAGCGCGCTATCTGGCCTGTTCGCTCGGCAGCCGTCGCTATCCGTTCATTTCACTACGCAAGGTCAGTGCCGAAGGCGGTGGTTCCACATCGATCCAGGACGGCGGCCGTCAGATCGAGGTCGAGGACCAAGATCCCCGCATTCATCGCAAATGGTTGGAAGCGATCAAGGAAAATGGCGTCAAATCGCAGATGGGCGACATCCTGGATGAGGACGCGATCATGAAGCTGGATAAATCCAAGCTCACCGGTGTGATCCAGCAGCCGACGTCCATCGGCCCGGCGATCTAAGGACGAATAAATGTTGTAAAAAAGGGGGCTTCGGCCCCCTTTTTTACATCCAAACGTTTTGGTTTAAAGCTCGCCCCAGACGTCAAGCGCGGTTTCGACCACGCGTTCAAGCTTACGCGCCTCATCATCGATGTTGAGGCCCTTGCGCCCCACCCCCGATGAAAAGCCGCATTGCGGACTCAGGCAGAGCTGCTCAAGAGGAACCACCTTAGCCGCCTCATTAATGCGGCGTTTGAGATCATCCTTCGATTCCAATTCCGGATGCTTGGTGGTGACCAAGCCCAGCACGACCTTCTTCCCCTTGGGCAGGTGACGCAGGGGGCTGAAATCGCCAGAACGATCATCATCATATTCAAGAAAATAGCCATCGACCGCCAGCGTGCCGAACAGGGTTTCGGCCACCGGCTCATAACCACCGCGCGCGACGCCACCGGCCGCCACGCCGCCCTTACGGGCATTGCCCCGGCACAGATGTACGCAGACCGATACATTCTCGGGCAAGCCCCGGATGGCCTCATTGATGACCCCGCAATAGGTCATCGGCAAGGCGTTCGGGTCCTCGCCAATCGCCTGGACGGCGGCACGGAAACTATCGTCACAAAGATAGGCCAGATTGGTATCGTCGAGCTGTAGATAGGTACAGCCGCGGGCCACCAGATCGTCGATCTCCGTACGGTAGGCTTTCGCCAGATCGGCCCAGAACAAGTCGAGATCAGGATAGGCGTCCCGGTCGATGGCATCGCGCCCGCCACGGAAATGCATCATTGAGGGCGACGGGATGCACACCTTGGGATTCCGCGTGGTGACCGATTTCAGGAATTCGAAGCTCGGCACTTGAATCGGGGATGAGCGCCGCAATGGGCCGGTAATTTCCATGCCGTTGAGTTTATTGCGGCTCACAACACCATCGGCGCCGGTCACTTCCACTTCCAGCATCATCCCCGCTTCACGCACGTTATCGAATCCACACAGGAAATCGGCGTACCAGACGCGGCGGCGGAATTCCCCATCGGAGATGCCCTGAAGCCCGGCATTTTCCTGCAGTTTCACCACATCACGAATACAATCGTCCTCGAGCGCCGTCAGTGCGGCACGATCCAATTCGCCCTTGGTGAATTTTTCGCGCGCTTGCAACAGCGGCTCGGGGCGGATCAGGCTACCGACATGGTCGGCGCGGTATGGGGGTTTGGTCTGGGTTTCAGTCATTTTTTCTTCCCTTTAGGTTTGCCTTTGGATGCGCGGCCTTTCTTAGCCGCCTTTTGACGAATTTCCTCTTCCGGGTCGAGAGTCTTTCCATCACGCACCATGATGCCCGCATGACCCCAGGTATCGTCGTAATTACGCTTCTCGTCATTGGATAGAAAACGTTCTTCGAGCGTCTCTATACGGTCGTGATGGAACAGGATACGGACCTGGGTGCTGCCATATTTGTGCTCACGGGCACGGGCGGAAATTTCCGCCAATACCGGCGCGCCGCGCTCATTCAAATCATGCAGCGCCTGCCAAGTGGCATTAAGCCCGACATTGGCGCAGATGGTCGGGTACAACACAATACGCGCGCCAAGTGCCTGGTACTCTTCCCAGGTTGGAGCTGGATCGGGCCCACCCCATATGATCAATACCGGGGCGGGGATCCGGCGTGTGGCCTCAGCAATTTCCTCACGCGTCTGCACGGAATTGAGCCAGACAAAATCGACCCCACCGTCTTTCACGTAGGCAATACAACGCTCCACCGCCTCATCGAAAGAACTGCCTTCCGCCCCCAGCAAATCGCACCGCGCACAGATGACAAAATCGGGATCGCATTCGTCGCGCGCCGCGACGGCGGCGCGGTATTTGCCGACAGCCTCCCCTACCGGGATACAACGGCGTCCCGCCTGGGTGCCTGATTTTTTAGGCGCTTCCTGGTCTTCGATTTGCATCCCCGCGACGCCGGTACGGATGATCTCACGCACCGTGAAATCAACATTGATCACGTTACCGAAGCCTGTGTCCGTGTCGACGAAGATCGGAATATCAGTGGTGGCATTGATATGGCGCACGTGGTCGGCAACGTCACGCAACCCGATCACGCCTACATCGGGCACCCCCAAAAGATAGGCCGACATCTGTGAGCCGGCGACGAAGAAACACTCAAACCCGGCCTCTTCGCTACAACGGGCATAGACCGGGCTGAAACCGCCGACCATCACCGTCATCTTATCACGGGTGAGAATCTCACGGAACTGGCGCCTTTTCCGGCGCACTGAATCTGCATAAGTTTCCGGCATAGCTACTCCCCCCTGATCGTTTATTGCCTTCAGAATAGCGGGCTTTAACCGAAGAGGCCATTGGGACGAGGACTAAATGCGCTATGCTGGTGCCAGAATATACTGGCCAACGTTCAGAAGGGAGAAAGCCACTATGAAAGCCGTGCAAATTCACCGCTTGGGCGGGCCCGAGGTCATGAGCTTCGACGATGTGCTTGATCCCGCACCGGGGACTGGCCAGGTCGTTATCGATATCTATGCCGCATCCATCAATCCGGCAGACTGGAAGGTACGCGAAGGTTTTTACAAAGATGCCCCCTGGTTCAAGCTCCCCCATATACCGGGACGCGATTTTTCAGGCGTTGTCCGGGCGCTGGGGGATGGCGTCGAAGGCTTCACGCCGGGCGACGAAGTCTTCGGCATCACCGACCAGGGCCAGGAAGGCGCCTATGCCGAGGTGATCGCTATGAAAGCATCCATCATCGCACCCAAACCCACCAACCTGTCCCATGCCGAAACTGCGGCCATCGCGCTCGGGGCGCTCACCGCCATGGTGTCTATTGAAGACACTGCCAAGCTCGCCAAGGGGGAGACCATTCTGATCCATGGCGGCGCCGGCGGCGTCGGGGCGATGGGGGTGCAACTCGCGCGCCTCACGGGCGCCCATGTCATCGCGACCGCGCGGGGAAGCAATATTGATTACGTTCGCGGCCTCGGTGCCGACCAGGTGATCAATTACGAGACCGAGGATTTCACCAAAGTTGCGCCTATGTGCGATGTAGTCTTCGACACCGTTGGCGGCGATATACAGGCCCAAAGCTGCAAAGTACTGAAACCCGGCGGACGGCTCGCCTGGATTTCACGCGGCCCCAAGGATTTTGAGCCACCCAAGTCGGTGAACCTGCTGAGGCCGGATGTCAAACGCGACCGGGCACATCTTGATCGCATTGCCGCCCTTGCCATGGCCGGCGACATCAAACCCCCCGCCCTGACCCTGGTGCCCCTGGCCGATGCTGCCAAAGCCCAGGAAATGCGCAAAAACCGTGAAGTCGCCGGCAAGGTGGTGCTCACCGTTCGTTAGGTGCAATAAGCGGGCAAAGAAAAAGGCCGGAGGAAAATCCCCCGGCCTTTTTTCATGGGGCCATCACCCCGTTGCCTATGCCGGCAAGCGCGGGAACACATGCCGTGCGTTCTCTTCAAAGACCGCCTTTTTGTCGGCATCGCTGAGGCGGGTGGTTGCACTGATATAGCGCTTGGTATCGTCAAAATAATGCCCAGTCTCGGGATCGATGCCGCGCACCGCCCCCACCATCTCTGAGGCAAACAGGATGTTCTTGGTTGGGATCACACTGCAGAGCAGGTCGATACCGGGCTGGTGATAGACGCAGGTATCGAAATAAACATTGTCGAGCAGAAGCTCGTCCAATGGTGGCCTACCCATATCTTGGGCCAAACCACGATAGCGGCCCCAGTGGTACGGCACCGCCCCCCCACCATGGGGGATGATGAACTTCAACGTCGGAAAATCCTTGAACAGGTCCGAGGTCAGAAACTGCATGAAGGCAGAGGTATCGCCGTTCATGTAATGGGCACCGGTGCCGTGGAAACACGGGTTGCACGATGCACTCACATGCACCATCGCCGGCACCTCCAGCTCAACCATCTTTTCATACAATGGATACCAATAACGGTCACACAGCGGCGGGTCGGTCCAATAGCCGCCGGATGGATCGGGGTTGAGGTTACATCCAATGAAACCGAGCTCATTGACGGCGCGCTCGAGCTCATGAATACAATTCGCCGGCGGCACGCCCGGCGACTGCGGGAGCTGACAGACGCCGATGAAATTATCAGGATAGAGTCCACACACACGGTAGATCATATCGTTGCAGAGCTCAGCCCAGTAACGGCTCGTTGTGTCGTTACCAAGATGATGGGCCATGCCCGAGGCGCGCGGGGAAAAGATGGTGAGATCAGTGCCGCGCTCGCGTTGTAACTTGAGCTGCGCACCTTCGACGCTTTCGCGAATCTCGTCGTCACTAATGGCAATCTGGGCTTTGGTCGGCTTAAAGCCGGGCTCATCCA
>JBLHLO010000061.1:0-9771 GCA_047621105.1 Alphaproteobacteria bacterium | reverse complement strand
TGCAGCGCCTGTTCCCCGATTACCGCAAGGTCGAGACCGAGTACTATCAAAAGACCAAGGTCTTCCCGATCATGCATGTGATCGCCATCAAGAAGGCAATCTTGGAAAAGAACCCATGGGTTGCGGCCAACCTGATGAACGCCTTCGAAGAGGCCCGACAGCTCTCCATCGGGCGGGTGCTGGAGATTACCGCCTCCCGCATGCCCCTGCCCTGGCTCACCTTCGAGGCGGAGGAAAAGATCAAGCTTCTGGGAAATGATTATTTCCCCTATGGCATCGAAGACAATCGGACGACCCTTGAGGCCTTCCTCAAGTGGACATATGAACAGGGCATCGCCAAGAAGCGGCTCAAGCCTGAAGACCTATTCCCGGCCGTCGTCCACGGTAAGTTCCGCATCTAGCGCGGTTGCCAAAGCTTAAGGCCCTGCCCGAAAGGCTTCCGTAAGCCCTCGGGCAGGGCTAGTATGCCCTTAAATATGAATAAGACATAATCCCTGGGGTGGAGGAAATAACCATGGCCGATACGGCAATCGCCGGCTCGTTCCGTCAAGAGGCGGAGGTCGTTGGACTGGTGTCCGGCGGCCATTTTATGAGCCATTACTATTCCATGATGCTGCCGCCGCTGTTTCCGTTCCTGCACGACGACCTCGGCGTCTCCTACACCATGCTCGGCCTTTTACTGAGCCTTAAGCACCTGGCCGGCGGTGCGACTCAGCTCCCCGCCGGGATATTGGTCGATAAATACGGCGCGCGCTCTATTCTGATGGTGGGGTTTGCCATCATTGTCGGCGCCTATTTTGTCATCGCCGTCACGACATCATTTTGGATTCTGGCTTTAATGTTAATTTTTGCCGGATGCGGCAATGCCGTGTTCCACCCGGCTGACTATTCCATCATCAACGGTACGATCACTGAAACCCGGCTCGGGCGATCATTCTCATTCCATACTTTCGCCGGGCATTTGGGTTCGGCAGTGGCCCCAGTCGTGTTGCTGACCATGACCGCATTCTGGAGCTGGCGCACGGGCGTGCTGACATCCGTGATCGTCGGGCTCGTCATCATCCTCGCTCTTGCGACGCGCTGGTCGAAGATGCAAGAAGGCGTCACCAAACGGATGTCGACAAAAGGCAAGAAGCAAGTCGAAAACCTAAGTGCGGATACGGCGGAAGAGCCCATCGTCGAAGCACCAAAAGACCCCAGCACTTGGGAATTGCTCCTTCATATTATGAAGTCACCTGCCGTCATCTTCCTGTTCATCTTTTTTGCCATGCAGTCACTGGGGTCTGGCGGCTTGCGCGCCTTCTCCGTTTCAGCGCTGGTCACCCTGCACGGCACACCGGCGGCGGCAGCTGGTGGTGCGCTGACGGGGTTCTTGTTTGCCTCCGCCCTTGGCGTCTTGGCGGGCGGCGTTGTCGCCGACAAGAACAACCGCCACGACCTCGTCGCCGGTGGGGCTTTATTGCTGACCGCGCTGATCTGCGTCTTGGTAGCTAAAATTAATCTGCATTATGCCTTGTTGGTGTTCGTCTTTACCCTGGCGGGATTGATCCAGGGCATCATCCGCCCCGCCCGTGACATGATGATCCGGGCCGCGACGCCCAAAGGCTCCATGGGTAAGGTTGTGGGCCTGGTGTTTTCCGGCCAAGCCATCGGCGGTGCCGTCGCCCCTGTGGCCTATGGCTTCTTGATCGATATTGGGAGCCCGGAAATGGTGTTCTATTCTTCAGGGGTCTTCATGGTCCTATGTGCGGGTGCGGTCTACGGCTCGTATCGGGACTCCCGAAACAAAGCCGCAGCAGGCATTAGCGCCTAATAACCGGCATTTCTTTCGCCCACGCCGGGCAGTGAATGGATTCGGTGCGATCTGCACCAAAACTCAACGCACGCCCCTTTGGCGCAAGCTTAGGAAACAGTGATGACAGATGCGACAGCGGGGACGCTTAAACGGGATGTCACGGTCGTGAGTCTGGTGTCGGGTGGCCATTTCATGAGCCATTATTTCTCAACCATCCTGCCGCCCCTGTTTCCGTTCCTCCACAGTGAGCTCGGCGTCAGTTACACGCTGCTCGGCCTCATGCTCAGTGCCAGGAACCTGACCTCGGGCACCATGACATTGCCGGCCGGTATTTTGGTCGATAAATACGGCGCCAAGGCGCTCCTGATTCTCGGCTTTGGCATCCTTATCGCCTGCTATTTCCTGTTCTCCATTGCCACGTCATTCTGGTTGATGGTCGTAGCGATAATGATCGCCGGTATCGGCAATGCCGTATTCCATCCTGCCGATTATTCTATCCTCAACGGCACGATCCATGAATCGCGCATTGGCCGTTCATTCTCGGCCCATACGTTCTGCGGCAATATTGGTGACTCACTCGCCCCTGTGGTCATCCTGACCACAGCAACCATCTGGAACTGGCGGGTCGGCGTACTAGCATCTTGCATTGTCGGTGTCGCCATCCTGATCGGCATGGTGACCCAGTGGAAGCGAATCGAAGAAGCCACGCCCAAACCTAAAGAAGAGAAGCTGGATAGCACAGACGTCGCGACCACCGATGATGCAATCGCCGCCGCGGAAGCCGATATCAGCACCTGGGACGCGGTAAAGCAAGTCATTCTCTCCCCGGCCATGCTGTTCCTCTTCCTGTTCTTTGCGCTTCAGCAACTGGGCTCCGGCGGGTTCCGCACTTTCGCCGTAGCCGGCCTCGTGACCCTGCACGAAACGCCGGTCGCCATTGCCGGGGCGGCTCTGACCGGATTCCTGTTCGCCTCCGCCTTTGGCGTGCTGGCGGGGGGCTTCGTTGCCGACAAGCACAACCGTCATGACCTGGTGGCGGGCGGTGCATTGTTGTTAACTGCCGTTATTGCCGTCATCATCGGTAGTTTCGATCTCAACACCGTGATGCTGGTTGCTGTGTTCAGCCTGGCCGGCTGGATTCAGGGCATCATTCGCCCGGCCCGCGATATGATGATCCGCACCGCCAGCCCCAAGGGATCGATCGGTAAAGCCTTCGGCTTCGTGTTCTCCGGTCAGGCCATCGGCGGCACCATTGCCCCGGTCGTCTATGGCTTCTTGATTGATATCGGGTCACCCGCCTGGGTGTTCTACTCATCAGCCGTATTCATGGTAGCCTGCATGTTCGCCGTGCTTGGTTCCGCGCGTGAAGCCCGCAAGTCCGAACGCCTGGCTGCCGAATCTTCTACCTAAATAAGGAATTCCCAGCCGCATGGAACAAGCCGCCACCGCTGACGTGCGTAACGACGTCAAAATCCTAGGCCTCGTCTCAGCGGGACATTTTTGCAGCCATTTCTATATGCTGACCCTGCCGGCGCTGTTCATTTTTCTTAACCGCGATCTCGGCATCAGCTTTACCCTGCTCGGCGCCATGCTGAGCGCCCGCTATATATCGACCGGCATGGCCCAAGTACCGGCTGGGTTCATGGTCGACCGTTACGGTGCCAAACCGGTACTCATGATCGGCATTTTCGTCATGGTCACCGCCTTTGCCCTGATGGCCTTCGCCCCCAATTACTGGGTGCTTGTCGCCCTTGTCGTGGTTGGTGGCATTGGCGATTCGGTTTTCCACCCTGCAGATTACTCCATCCTCAACGGTTCTGTGAGCGAGGCGCGCATGGGCCGGGCCTTTTCCATACACACGTTTGCCGGTCACCTTGGCTTCGCCGCGGCCCCAGTCGCCATCACCCTGATGTCGACTTTGTGGGACTGGCGCACTGCCCTGATGGTGGTTGCCGGCATTGGCTATGTCATCTTGATCCTTCTGCTGACCCAATGGTCAAGCCTCAAGGATGATTCGATATCGCCCAAGCGTCGCAAGAAGGCAGAAGAAACTGCCGACGACAAGATGTCCGATCACAGAAAGCTTTTGTTGTCGCGGCCGGTCCTCGTGCTGTTCTCCTTCTTCGCCATGTCGACTCTCGCCGGCAATGGCTTGCACAGCTTCGCCATTCCGGTGCTCAACGCGCTACACGGCACTTCGGTGGTCGATGCCGGTTTTGCCGTCGGCACGTATATGCTGGTGAGTTCTTTTGCGGTGCTCGTCGGCGGTGTCATTGCCGATAAAATTACACGCCAGGACCACTTTGCCGCGGGCGTTTATGCTGTTTCGATCATTGCCGTTTTGGCGATCTCTCTCTTCCAGCTCCATTACGTTTTGCTTGTATTGTTCTTTTCGATGGCTGGGTTCTGCCATGGCGTGGTGCGCCCAGCACGCGACATGATGGTTCGTGAAATTACGCCCGAAGGCTCATCTGGCAAGGTGTTCGGCTTCATCTTCACCGGCCAGAACGTCGGCGGTGGCATTGCGCCGGTGCTGCTCGGCTTTATGCTCGACAACTACCCGCCGCAATATGTTTTCTATGCATCAATTGGTTTTCTGGTGCTCTGCGTCATCACAATTTTATTGCCGCGCGGCCCGATGACCAAACGCGCACCAACCCCGGCCGAGTAAGAACTAGCCATCGTAGCAACCGATCTGTAGCCGATAGAACCAGAGTTTCGGGGCGGTTTTAATGCCACCGGGCAAACCTTCTTCATGGATATTGACCCAGCAAGTCGTGCGCGCATCGCGCAGGCCAAAGGCGCGGTGCCCGGGAGCGTCTCGCTTAAACCGGTTAAGCGCGTCACCCCCCTTAAATCCCTTAGATTCCAGCGTCTTTTTGACAGCGTCCATAACCACCGCCATACGGGGCGTAGGTGTTTTTCCATGCACACGCCCCGGACCATCGGCAGAAATTACGCACCATCTCCCCTTGATGCCGAGGGACTCTTCCCGGAACCATTCTTCGCTGGCGGCGAAAGAACCGGTGATCGGCACCGCTTTTTCTAAGGCTGCCCTGAGGGCCCCGCATGATTCCTTGGCATAGGGACGAATTTGCCCGCCGAAGCCGAAAGACTGGGCCATCGCCGGTGCCACTAAAAGCACGCCGGCAATTGTCAAAATGAAAAGGCGTGGACCGAACAGCATGGTTTGAGTGTAGCAAACTACAACTCTTTTGCCTCCCCTCCCCAATCGGAGATTGCCACTGAGGCGGGCCAGCTTTAAGCTGCCTCTTAGTGATGGTTCCCTTCGGGGAATCAAAGGGAATAGGGAAGGCACGTATTTTTGCCCCACCCTAGCTGCCCCCGCAACTGTGAGCGGTGAGTGAACGCCCATCTCGTGCCACTGGGAAACCGGGAAGGCCGGGCGCAAACGATGACCCGCGAGCCAGGAAACCTGCCGTCGCTAGCGTCACCTTACCACTGTCCGGGGTGTGCCGGTGGGACGGAAAGCCGTTTTCGGTGACGCGGTAACGCGTCGTCGTAGGGGATTCCGTCGTGGGGGACAACCGCCACACATCAGGAGAGTTATTCCCACCACCGCCATTCGGCGGGGGGTCCTTTTCGTTCGACCATCATCAATCGAAAAGGACTATCAATGACCTCCATTAATAACAGAAAACTCCCGCTAACTGGCACCGCCCAATGGCTGCTTGCGACACTCTTCACTCTTCCCGTGATGCATGATGCGGCCGCTCAAAGCGCCCCAGCTACCGAGGCCGGACCGGAAATCGTCGTTTCCGCCTCACGCGTGCCCCTGCCCGCCCGCGAGACCGGTTCAGCGGTCACGGTGCTGACCGAACGCGAATTAGAAGACCGTGGCACCCGCGTTCTCTCCGATATCCTGCGCGATGTACCGGGCGTCTCCGTCAGCCGCTCCGGATCCCAAGGCAGCTTTACCCAGATCCGCATCCGCGGCGCCGAAGGCAACCATACCCTGGTGCTGATCGACGGGATTGAGGTCAACGACGCCTCTGGCGGATCGGAATTCGACTTCGCCAATCTACTCTCGGCCGGGGTGGCGCGCATTGAGGTGCTGCGCGGACCACAAAGTGCCCTCTATGGCTCCGATGCCATTGGCGGAGTCATCAATATTACGACCAAACGTCCAAAAAAAGGCTGGTCGGGTTCCGTTCGTGTCGAAGGCGGCAGTTTTGCTACCCAGGACAAGTTCGGCCATCTCGGTTACGGCGCGGATAAATTCTACATTTCGGGGACTTTTAACCGCGTCGATTCCAATGGTCCGTCGCAAGCCGACGCGAGCAACGGCAACTCGGAAGCTGACGAGTATCGCAATATTACAACGCGCCTGAAGGCCGGGTTTCAGCCCCTGCCCAACCTTAGTTTCGACGCCGTTGGTATGGAGGTTGATAGCCGCAACGAAAGCGATGCATCAACTGCCGTCGTCGGCTCCAAGGACGACGAAAGTGGCGCGGCCACGCATCAACGCTATGGCCTGCTCAAAGGTAAATGGACATTGCTGGGCGGGGCCTGGGAACATGTGGTTCGCGCCACCTATGCTGATGACGGCACCGATTTTCTCAATGCGAGTAAGGTCCGTACGTTTCTAAGCGAAGGCACAAAAACCAAGTACGACTACCAAACGAACATGACCTTCAAGACCGAAGGCAGCGCGAATGCCGAACATATTGTGACGTTTGCCGCCGAACGGGAAACCGATCAGCAAAAAAGCTCAAGCTCCGTTTCCGTCACCAACAAGGGCTATGTGGGCGAATACCGGATATCGCTATGGGATCATTTGTTTCTATCGGGCAGCCTGCGTTTTGATGACAATGATCCGCTGTTTTCCGACCAAACCACCTGGCGGGGCACGGTCGCTTATATCCATGACCCATGGAACACCCGCTTTCATGGCAGTGTCGGACGGGGGGTCAAAAATCCGACTTTGTTCGAACTGTTTGGTTCCACCCCCACATTTACAGGCAACCCCAACCTGTCACCCGAAGAAAGCATCGGCGTCGATTTTGGTGTCGAGAAAACCATGTACGGCGGACGCCTGATCACCGATGTGACTTTGTTCAGCAACCGGTTTGAAAACTTCATCAGCGGGAACGGCAATACCGCCACTAATCTGACCGGCACCACCAAGGCCGATGGTATCGAGGTGACGGTCGTCGCCAAGCCCATGGATAACTTCAAAATCGATGCCAGCTATACCTTCACCAGCGCCAATGACGGGAACGGCACCGAATTGATCCGCCGCCCCCTGCATATCGGTAGCATCAATGGCACCTGGGGCTTTCAAATGATGCAGCGCCCGGCACGGGCCAACCTGGGCATTCGCTACAACGGTAAGCAGAACGATACTGTCTTCGATAGTTTCTCCCCTTCCATAAAGCGAACCGTCAATTTGGAAAGCTACTCCCTGGTCAATGCTGGGTTCTCCTGGTCCTTACGGGATAACCTGGAAGTGTTTACCCGCGCGGAAAACCTGCTCAACCAGCAATACCAGGACGTGTTTGGTTTCGGCACGCCAGGGCGTAGCTTGTACGCAGGCCTGCGCATTAATTTCGGACCCGGGGGCAAATGATGGCTGGGGCCGCAATCAGGATGCTTTGGCTGGCGCGCGTCGCCACCTGCCTGCTTGTGGCCTCGGGCCTCTTCCTAACCATGCCTGAGGGGGCCACGGCAGCGGATAAGCCCCAGCGCATCGTCTCGCTCAATCTTTGCACCGACCTGCTGGCGATTAAGCTGGCTGATCGTTCGCGGATTAAATCGGTGAGTTTCCTCGCCGCCGAACCGGCATCCTCACCCCTTACCAAGGAAGCCCGGGGGCTTACCCTCAATCATGGGCTTGCCGAAGAGATTCTGCCGCTCAAACCCGACATCGTGCTGGCCGGCACCTACGGGGCACGATACACCGTCGGCTTGCTGAGGCGCCTCGGTCATCGGGTCGTGGAACTGCCGCTGGCCAGTAAGATAAGCGACGTCCCCAAGCATATCCGCCTGATCGCCAAAGTGCTCGGTGAACAAGCCCGTGGCGAAGTCCTGATCGCTCGTTTCAAGACACGCCTCGAAGCCGTCGCAAAACCTCCGCCAGGACAACGGCCGCTTGCTGTCTTGTTTGGGGCAAACGGTATTACGTCGGGTGCAAATAATCTGCAAAATGCCGCGATCACTGCGGCGGGCTTCGACAACCTGGCAGAACAACGTGGCATCCAGGGGGTCGGCTGGGTAACGCTTGAAACTGTTGCCCATAGCCGGCCAGATGCGTTGATCCTCGGCCGGCTTGGTGTTGAATATGTTTCTCTTGCCACCGAAACCTTGTCCCATCCCGCGCTGGCCCGTTCAGTCCCTAAAGGCGCGGTCATTGCCTTGCCCCACCACCTCTGGACCTGCGCTACGGACACATTAGCTGAAGCCATTGAGCGCCTTGCCACCTTCCGCGCCGGCCTTTCCCTGCAGAAAGGTCACAAATGATGAGCACGCGCGGACTCAATACAGGTTTGGTCCTGTTGGTGATGCTGGCCTTCATCGGTGCGCTCACGGTCGGGCCCGCCGGGCTCGGTCTTAGTGAGGTTTTGAACGTCTTCACGGGCAGCGGCAGCGAAGGAACGCGCATCATCATCATCGAAGTGCGTCTTCCCCGCGCCATCCTGGCAGCGTTAATCGGCGCCGCACTCGGCCTTGCAGGTGCGGTGCTTCAGGGCTATCTGCGCAATCCCCTAGCTGAACCGGGGCTGATCGGCGTTTCCGCCTCAGGCGCCTTCGGTGCGGTGATGACCCTCTATACCGGCCTGGCCGGGGCCTTCGCGCTGGCCCTGCCGCTCGGCGGTATTCTTGGCGCCGCGATCGGGGTCACCGCCGTGCAGGTGCTGGCGGGCCGTGAAACACGGGCGCTCTCACTTATCCTGGCGGGTATCGCTGTCACCAGTTTCGCCGGGGCCCTAACCGCACTGGTCCTCAATCTGGCACCGAGCCCGTTCGCCGCGCTCGAAATCGTTTTTTGGATGATGGGCTCATTAGCCAACCGCAGCCTGGCCCATGTCTGGCTGGCCGCGCCGTTCATCGCCCTGGGCGGAGCACTGCTGTTGACCACGGGAAGGGCACTCGATGCGCTAACCCTGGGTGAAGATACGGCAGCAACCCTCGGCTTTGATCTAGGCAGCTTACGGTTGCGCATTATTACCGGCACGGCAATCGCCGTCGGGGCCGCCACCGCCGTCGCCGGGGCAATCGGATTTATCGGGCTGATCGTACCCCATCTACTGCGTCCCCTGGCAGGCTACCGGCCGTCAGCGTTACTGCCCGCCAGCGCACTCGGCGGTGCAGCCCTAACGCTGGGGGCCGATATTGCCGTGCGCGTGATTTCACCAGGAGCGGAATTGAAGCTCGGCGTCGTAACCGCACTGATCGGCGCGCCCTTCTTCCTCTGGTTGGTGATGGCGGAAAGGCGGCGACTGGCATGAGCCTCATCGAAGCCCAAGGCATCAGCCACACATTTGGCCCCCGCCCGGTGCTGAACGGCGTCGCCATGAGCGTCGAAGCCGGTGAAGTCGTGGGTTTAATCGGGCCCAACGGCGCCGGTAAAACGACATTGCTGCGCGCCTTGGCTGGGTTGATCACCCCTGACGAAGGCATTGTGATCCTCGAAGGCCAACCCC
Source organism: Alphaproteobacteria bacterium (assembly GCA_047621105.1). GTDB lineage: Bacteria > Pseudomonadota > Alphaproteobacteria > SMXQ01 > SMXQ01 > WHSO01. Next base: position 312 of record JBLHLO010000061.1, on the reverse strand, counting down.
TCGCCACCATTCCCCATGACGCACGGGCCCGCGCGGTTGCCTATCTGGCCCAAGGCGGCGAAAGCAATTGGGCGGTGAGCGTCGAGACCCTGGTCGGCCTCGGCCGGTTGCCGCATATAGGGCCCTGGCGGGGAATGTCGGATAACGACCGCGCGGTCGTCGTCCGCGCCCTTGCTGATTGTGACGCTCATGACCTCATGCCGCGGCCGCTGAACCGCCTCTCGGGCGGGGAACGCGCCCGGGTGCTCTTGGCCCGCGCATTGGCCCAAGAACCAAAAGTGCTGCTTGCCGATGAACCGGTTGCCGGGCTCG
>JBLHLO010000060.1:0-9792 GCA_047621105.1 Alphaproteobacteria bacterium | reverse complement strand
CTGCAATTGACACGCGCCCAGGTCGAAGCCTTTTATGCGGTCCATAAGGAGCGTCCGTTTTTTAACGATCTTTGCAATTTCATGATTTCAGGGCCGGTCGTCGCGCAGGTTCTGGAAGGCGAAAATGCTGTTGCCCACAACCGAGAACTGATGGGGGCGACCAACCCTGCTGATGCGGCACCTGGCACGATCCGTAAGAATTTTGCCGAATCAATCGAGGCTAATTCCGTGCATGGTTCTGACGCGGTCGACGCGGCGGCCCAGGAAATTTCATTCTTCTTTTCGGGGATTGAAATCGTCGGTTGACTGCGCTCTTAGCTCTGACGCGATCTCTCAGACATGGAAACGGGGCCGATATCGGCCCCGTTATTCATTTCAGATGCTGGTCAGATGCTGGCCAAGGCCGACTACAGCAGAAAAATTGCCATCAGCACCAAGACCACGATGATGCCTGCGGAACTGTACATCATCAATTTGATAAATAAGTTCCACATTTCTTCGTGGTCTTTGAGATCATCAGTATCGGCCATCATGTTCTCCTAATAAGGCTTTGGGTGCTTGGGGGCGCCGGGTCATAAGGTGCCCAAAGGGTTCTGCTGGATTTTATATAACGGCAGGGGCCAGGAAAATAAAGCCCGTGTCGCCTCAGCCCTCCTCATCGGGGGATAGTAGGGCGTGGTTGCTGCTGTCTAATTCACCGTCAATGATCACGCGGTTACCGTCGATGCGTGTCCGGTTTGCGCCAATCAATCGCAGCGCCAGGGGATAGATGCGGTGTTCAACCGCCTGGATGCGCTTGGCCAGCCGTGCTGTATCGTCGCCATCCAGTACGGGCACCGCACCTTGTGCGATGATCGGCCCGGCGTCCATTTCGGGCACGACGAAATGGACCGTGGCGCCACTCAGTTTGGCTCCAGCGGCGAGCGCCTGGCCTTGTGCGTCGAGGCCGCGGAACGCCGGGAGTAGGGAGGGATGGATATTGATCATCCGGCCCCGCCAGCCTTCGACAAAACTGGACGACAGGATGCGCATGAACCCGGCTAGGCAAATCATATCGCAGCCAGCCGCTCTGAGCGCATCGTCAAGCGCAGCGTCGAATGCCGCGCGCCCGTTGTAGTCCGTATGGCGGATAATGCGGGTCAGAATGCCAGCTTTATTGGCGCGCTCAAGCCCCTGAGCCTCGGCCTTGTTGGAAATAACCAGTGAGATTTCGGCCGGGTAGTCGGGCGCCCTGGCGGCGTCTATCAACGCTTGCAAGTTGGTGCCCGAACCGGAAATCAGGACCCCGGTCTTTAGTCGTTCCATACGTCTTCTGCCTGCGCGATCAGGGTATCGCGGTTGTTTTCTTGAGTGGGCGCGATACGGCCAATGGCCCGCACTTGCTCGCCGGCGGCACTAAGCGTTGCGCTGACACGGTCGGCCTCTGTGGGGGTGACGATGATGACCATGCCGATGCCGCAATTGAAGGTGCGGGCGAGTTCCATGGCTTCGATCCCTCCTTGCGCCTTGAGCCAGCGAAATACCGGTGATAGGTCCCAGGTCCCTGCATCCAATACGGCACGGAGCCCTACCGGCAGCACGCGAGGAATGTTTTCGGTCAGCCCCCCGCCGGTGATATGGGCCAGGGCTTTGACGCCGCCACCCCTGATGGCGGCCAGCACCGATCGCACATAGATATGGGTTGGTTGCAACAGGGCCTTTCCGAGCGTCATCGTCTTGTCGAATGGGGCCGGGTCGCTCCAATTAATCCCGGTATCGGCAACGATGCGGCGCACCAGGGAATAACCGTTGGAGTGGACACCGTTGGAGGTGAGGCCGAGTACGATATCGCCTTCAGTGACGGTTTCGCCGGATAAAATTTCGTTGCGTTCCGCCGCGCCGACCGCAAAGCCGGCAAGGTCGAAGTCGCCATCGCGGTACATGTCGGGCATTTCTGCGGTTTCGCCACCGACGAGCGCGCAGCCGGCTTCTGTACAGCCTTTTGCGATGCCGGCAATAACTTCTGCGGCGATATCGACGTCAAGGGCACCGGTTGCAAAATAATCGAGGAAGAATAATGGTTCGGCGCCCTGGACCACGAGGTCGTTGACACACATGGCGACGAGGTCAATGCCGACGGTGCCGTACTCGCCGGTTTCTATGGCCAAGCGTAACTTGGTGCCGACCCCGTCGGTGGCAGAAACCAGGATCGGATCGTTATAGCCGGCGGCTTTTAAGTCGAACAGGGCCCCAAAGCCGCCGAGTCCGGCCTGGGTGCCCGCCCGGGCGGTCGCCTTGGCCAGGGGCGCAATGCGCTTGACCAGCGCATTGCCGGCGGCAATATCTACCCCGGCGTCCCGGTAGGTCGCGCGCTTAATGGGTTCCTCCTCGCCTTATCCGTGATAGATTGCGCCCGGCACGAAACATCCCGTGCCCGCGCTACCGCGGCGGCCAACATAGTGTATCCGCGACGGTTTGTAATGACTCAATCGATGCCTTTAGTCTTCAAATTTAATGGCTTCTGGACAATGCCGAGCCGGTCTTGGGTGCCCAATATGGGCGCTGGGGTGGGGGCTTGCGCGCACGCCTTGGCCGCCGTATTGGCCATCCTGCTGGCTGTAGCGATTTTTGGAACAATGCCGGTCCTGGCCGCCGATCCAGAGGTATTCACTGTGCGTGCCGTGGAAGTGGACGCCACAGCAGATGCCGCGGTCAAAGCGCGCGACGATGCCCTGGCATCAGGCCAGGTGACGGCGCTCAATCGTTTAATGGCGCGCCTGACATTGAAGTCCGACCGTGCCAAGATTCCGCCCTTCGGTGCCGACGGGGTCAGTGACTTGGTTAAGGATTTCGAGGTTGCCAATGAAAAGACCTCAGCCGTGCGTTATCTTGCCTCGTTGACGGTGCGTTTTAAGCCCGATGCCGTGCGCGGGTTGTTGCGCCAACATGGCGTTGGCTTCGCTGAAACCCGTTCCAAACCGCTGTTGGTGCTGCCGGTATTCGAAATTACCGGTGCGCTATCACTGTGGGATGACCCCAATCCCTGGCGTCAGGCCTGGGGGCAAGTACCGCCTTCGGATGGGTTGGTGCCGTTGGTCCAGGCCAAGGGCGATTTGCGAGATGTCGCGGCGATCGGCGCCGAACAGGCAGTGCAGGGTGATGATCAGCGGCTTGCGGCAATGACCAAACGTTATGGTGCCGCCGATGTGTTGATTGCCCGTGCCGGGATGCGCTATCCCGATAAGGCCCCAGCAGAAGGTGCCCAGGGCCCCTGGCTGCAGATATCTTTAAGTCGCTTCGGAACGGCAAGTCTTGAGCAGACACGTATTGAAGCATTCTATCTTCAACCGGGTGAAAGCAACGACGCTTTGTTCGTGCGTGCGGCCCGTGCCATTGCCAATCAAATCGAGGAAAATTGGAAGCGCAATAATCGTCTCAGGTTCGGTACCGGAGATGAGCTCACGGTCGAAGTACCCCTTGGCTCGCTCGCTGAATGGTTGAAAATAAAAGAGAAACTTGAAACGGTTGCCTTTATCCGCCGTAGTGACCTGATATACCTGACGCCGAAGACAGCTTGGCTTAGGCTGAACTTCATCGGTGATGAGGAGCAATTACGTCTGGCCCTCATTCAAAGCGACCTCGCACTTAAACGTGGGGCTACATCGTTGGTGTTACGGCTGGGCACGACGGGTGTGAATGGAAGTCTGAATGATAAAGACAACGGCAAGAATTAAAGCACTGTGAATATTCCTAATCTCATTAGTCTTGGCCGGCTCCTGTCTGTACCCATTCTGGTTTGGGCGATCATGGATGGGCGCATGGAATTGGCTTTCTGGCTATTTATCGTCGCTGGCATTTCCGACGCGGCAGACGGCTATATTGCCAAGCGTTTCGGTGCTCAGTCCGAGCTTGGAAGCTACTTAGACCCGCTTGCCGACAAGGCGTTGCTGATGAGTATCTATTTGGCGCTGGGGTCGGAGGGGCATTTGCCCAATTGGTTGGTTATCGTGGTGGTGTGGCGCGATATTTTGATCATCGGCGGTGCTCTGCTCTATCACACGCTCACCCATAACCTGAAGATGGAACCACTATTGATCAGTAAGGCCAACACGGTGGCCCAGATTGTGCTTGCCGGCTACGTGATGGGCAGCCGCGCGTTTGGCATCAGCATCGACGGGTTGGGCTTGATCCTGATTTGGACGGTCGCAGCGACGACGGTGCTATCTGGTGCCGTCTACGTGGTAGGCTGGTTGCGTAAGGCGACATCCATGGAGGGTGAAGTATGAGTTCCTCACGCCAAACGGCCATCTGGGGCATTGGTCTCATTCTATTCGGCTTTGCGTTGAATGCGTTGGCGCCGGTCCTATTGCCTTTTGTCGCCGGCTTCGCGGTCGCATATTTTCTCGATCCCGTAGTGGTCTGGCTGGGCCGGCACAAGGTCAACCGCCCGGTGGCGACGCTGTTGGTGCTGGTGCTGTTCTTCGCCGCTATCGTACTCGTGCTCGCGGTTGTGATGCCGTTAGTGCAGGGACAGATTGTGGAATTTGCCCGTCAGTTGCCGGACCTAATGAAGACCCTTCAGGAACGCTTGATGGTTCTAATGGCGCGGTTGTCTGCGGAATTGTCATCTGCAGATGTCGAACGCCTCAAGTCGGCTGCGGGGACGGTTGCGGGCGACGTGCTCAAATTTGCGGGACAATTGGCCGGTAAAATTTGGTCGGGGGGCTGGGCCTTTATCAACCTTTTATCGTTGATATTCATTTCGCCGGTTGTCGCTTTTTATGTATTGCGCGACTGGGATAATATTGTTTCCAAGGTGGATGGCTGGTTGCCGCGCGATCATGCCGATACCATTCGCCGTCTGGTTGTGGATGCCGATGCCATGATTGCCGGTTACATGCGCGGTATGGCAATCGTGTGCTTGATTCTGGCGACTGTTTACGGTGTTGCGTTGAGCTTGATCGGCCTCGACTTTGGTCTCGTCATTGGCCTCATCGCTGGGCTTATTTCCTTTATCCCGTTTATCGGTGCCGCGGTCGGCTTTGTCGTTGCCGTCGGTGTTGCTATTGCGCAATTCGGTGCACCTGGGCCCATCGCTTTGACCGCAGCCGTATTTGTTGCCGGTCAGGTTTTGGAAGGTAATTTCCTGACGCCGAAACTGGTTGGTGAGCGTATCCGGCTGCATGCGGTCTGGGTTATTTTCGCGTTATTGGCGGGCGGGCTGTTGTTCGGTTTTGTCGGCGTGTTGCTGGCCGTACCTGTGGCGGCTGTGATCGGCGTTTTAGCGCGTTTCTTCATCGGCGAATATTTGCAAAGCGCCCTCTATAAGGGTAGCGGCGGAGATAGCGACACGTGAGTACCCGTCCGGGAGCCCGTCAGTTCCCATTACCTTTCGATCATCGGTCGAGCCTAGGCGGCGAGGATTTTCTGCTGGCGCCTTGCAATAGGGAGGCCGTTGCCTGGATAGATCGCTGGCCCGATTGGCCGGGACCGGCACTGGTGATCGTGGGCGCGCGGGCGGCGGGTAAGACCCATCTTGCATCGGTGTTGGCAGCACGCAGCGGCGGACAGGCCATTACGGTCACTGATCTGATTGAAATACCCCCGGCAGAACTTGCGGCGATCGGCACGTTGATTTTGGATGACGCCGAGGGGGTTGTCGGCAGCGCAGATGCTGAACAGGGCTTGTTTCACCTCCTGAATCACTTGGCGGCCAGCCCCATGGAAGGGGGGCGGGGGCGGTTATTGATGACCGCTATCGAGCCACCCGCGCGTTGGGGGGTGGGCCTGCGTGATCTCGCTTCGCGGCTCAATGCGGCGCCGGTTGCGACAATCGGTGCCCCTGATGACCCGTTGATAGGGGCGCTTTTGGTCAAGCTATTTGCTGATCGCCAAGTGCGGCTTAGTGCTGAGGTGATCCCTTATCTGGTGGCACGGATGGAACGCAGTTTCGATGCTGCCCGGGCCTTGGTTGCCGCATTAGACGCCCGGGCCTTGGCCGAGGGCCGAGCCGTGTCTATCGCGCTTGCACGCGCTGTAATGGGTGAGGATCAGGACTGATCGATGTCCTTCGGGAATACCAGGTTATTGAGCTGCCCGCGGGCGGTATCGATGTCTTCCCATGACTCACTGTCGAAGTTGAACGCAGCAAGCGCAGCGGTTGGAAAATCTGCATGGGTGCGTTCCAGGTCCGTGGCCGCGCCGTCAACACTGTGGCGCATGACGAATTCATGGAGGCCAGGGTTGTGTCCGATGATGAGCGTCGAAGAGGTCGTTGGCGGGAGGGCTGACAGGTGTTCGTAGATCTGTTTGGTCGTTGCGAGATAGAGGCCCGGCTCAAAATGCACCTCGGGGACGGGCGTGCCAGCCTTGACTAGGCCTTGGCAGAAATGGTCGAAGGTTTCACGGGTGCGCTGCGCTGTTGAAACCAGCGCGATCGAAGGAACTAGGCTGTTTTCCGCACAATAGATGCCTATCTTAGTGGCATCTTGGCGGCCGCGTGGGGTCAGGCTCCGGTCAGAATCCTGTGTATCCTGCGTTGCCCAACTGGCTTTTCCGTGCCGCAAAATATATAACGCTTTCATGCCCATAGGGCGCATCCTTCCGGTGACTTAATCCCGTAACGGGACTTTAGCAAACTCCGGGCAGATTGCGAGCCTGGGGAGAGGGACTATGAGCCGAAATATGGATGACATGAAAGACGTCGCCAAGAACGCGGATGCTGTTATCGGTCCAAATGCGCCCGGCCGATTCCTGAACCGTGAACTATCCTGGATCGCCTTCAATAGGCGCGTTATTGAGGAGGCGATGAACCCGGCTCATCCATTGTTGGAACGGGTGCGCTTTCTCTCCATTTCAGCGTCCAATCACAATGAATTTTATATGGTGCGGGTTGCGGGTTTGGTGACCCAGCTTAAGGCCGGTTATGGCGCTGTGTCTGATGATGGCATGACGGTGCAAGAACAATTAGATGCGATCAACCGCCATTCCGGCGTGCTTTTACAGCAACAGCAGCATTGTTGGTTGGCCTTGCGTGAGCAGCTGGCCGAGAAAGGCATCGTTGTTGCGCACCCGGACGATATTACGGCGGCGGAAAAAGTCTGGCTTGAACGTTACTTCATGGAACAAATTTTTCCGGTTATTACACCGATCGCCATCGACCCTGCCCATCCATTCCCGTTCATTCCCAATCTTGGCTTATCCATGGTGCTGCAACTGAACCATGGTGAAACCGGTGCCCCCATGCGTGCCTTGGTGCCGATGCCCAATCAGGTGGCCCGTTTCATTCGTATGCCGGGGCCCGGTATTCGCTTTATCACCTTGGAAAATCTCCTCACCTTGTTCATGGGTGAATTATTCCCCGGCTTCAAGGTCCAAGCCCGGGGCCTGTTCCGTGTGATCCGCGATACGGAAGTGGAAATAGAGGAAGAAGCCGAAGATCTGGTGAGTGTCATATCATCCGCGCTCGAACGACGCCGTCGCGGTTCGGTCATTCGGCTGACCTTTTCAAAGCGCATTTCGCCTGAATTGAGGTCTTTTGTTATTGATGAGCTCAATGTCGCGGGCTCTGACGTGTTCGATGTGGACGGCTTATTGGGGCTTGCCGATATCAAAGATATTATTGTCGATGAGCGGCCAGATCTTTTGTTCCCGCCATTCAGTCCACGGTTTCCAGAACGTATCCTGTCATTTGGCGGCGATGCTTTTGCCGCGATTCGTGAAAAGGATATTGTCGTCCACCATCCTTATGAAAGTTTTGACGTGGTGGTGCGGTTTTTGCGTCAGGCGGCGCGCGATCCGTCGGTGGTCTCTATCAAGCAGACACTTTATCGCACCAGCAAGGATAGCCCCGTGGTCAAGGCGTTGATCGAGGCGGCGGAGGCTGGCAAGTCGGTCACTGCCATGGTTGAGCTCAAGGCGCGCTTTGACGAGGAAGCGAATATCCGCTGGTCGCGCGATCTTGAACGGGCGGGGGCCCAGGTGGTGTTTGGCTTCGTCAACATGAAGTCCCACGCCAAAGTGTCTCTGGTAACGCGGCGCGAAGGGACGGGGCTCAGGTCCTACGTCCATTTTGGCACCGGCAATTATCATCCGGTGACGGCGCGCATTTATGCTGACCTTTCGCTGTTCACCGCTGATCCGGCACTGTGCCGGGATGCTGCGCGATTGTTCAACTTGATGACCGGCTATGCGCGGCCGAACAAATTTGAGAAAATCGCCGCCTCCCCGTTGACTATGCGCGATACGCTGAATCAGTTGATCGCCGATGAAGTGGCCCATGCCCGCGCCGAGCGGCCCGCGGCGATTTGGGCCAAGCTTAACCAACTGTCGGATCCTGAAATCATCGACCGATTATACGAAGCCTCCAACGCCGGTGTGCAGATCGATCTGGTGGTGCGTGGCATCTGCTGTCTGCGTCCGGGCTTGCCTGGATTGTCGGAGAACATCCGCGTGCGTTCGATCGTCGGCCGTTTCTTGGAACATGCTCGCATTGCCTGTTTTGGGGCGGGCCATGCTCTGCCGTCAGATAAGGCCAAGGTGTTCCTGTCGTCGGCTGATTGGATGACGCGCAACATAAATTGGCGCATTGAAACCCTGATCCCGATAGAAAACCCGACCGTTCATGAACAGATTATGGACGAGGTCATGGGCACCAATCTGCGTGACAACCAGCAAACTTGGACGCTGCAAGCAGATGGCAGTTATCAACGTCTGGCGCCTGCGCCGGGCGAGGAAGCGTTTGGTGCTCATCAATATTTCATGACCCATCCGTCGCTGTCGGGCCGCACAACGCGCGATGATAAAAAACCGCGCGGCATCCTCAAACGCTTCATCTGGAAAGGCTAGGGCGGTGGCGAGGCCCGATCCGACCTCTGTATTGACGCGTTCTGACCTTGCGCCGCTTTCCGCCGTCATTGATATCGGTTCGAACTCCGTCCGTATGGTGGTGTTTTCAGGCGCTGAACGATCGCCAGTGCCGATCTATAATGAACGCACGCTTTGTGGGCTTGGCCGGTCACTTGGCGAGACTGGAAAGCTTGATGCGGGAGGCGTTGTTAAGGCGCTTGCCCATCTTGCCCGTTTTGCGGTGCTGGCACGTGCCATGGGGGTTGAACGGATTGAAGCGCTGGCGACCGAAGCTGTGCGTGCGGCCAGTGATGGTGCGGATTTTGTTGCCGAAGCAGAGGCGATCCTTGGTGCGCCTATTAATATCCTTAAAGGTGAGGCGGAGGCACAAGCTTCGGCCTATGGCGTGGTATCCGGTATTCCCGCTGCCGACGGGATGATGGGTGATCTTGGTGGTGGCAGCCTCGAAATCGTGACGCTTGATCATGGGATGCCGGGCGCCTATGCGACCTTACCTATCGGCTCGCTCCGCCTCCACGAATCTGCTGGCACCGATATGGACAAGGTCGGTGCATTGGTGGACAAAGCGCTTGAGAGCGTAGACTGGCTCGGTGCGATCAAGGGCCGCACATTTTATCCCGTAGGCGGCGCCTGGCGCGCTTTTGCGGCGGTTCATATGAACCAGCAAAATTACCCGCTGCATGTTGTTCATCAGTATTCCATGGGCGGGGCAGATGCTGTAGCGCTGTTGCAGTTGATCTCATGCATGAGCCCCAAATCTTTGGCAAAAATTCGGGGCGTCCCCAAGGCCAGGCTCAAGACCTTGCCGGTGGCAGCGATCGTTCTCGAACGGTTGCTCAGTCAAGCGCGGCCCAAAGAGTTGGTGTTTTCGGCTTTTGGCCTGCGGGAGGGTTGGCTCTACGGTAAGTTGGAGGCGGGGGAGAAGGCCCAAGATCCGTTGCTGAC
>JBLHLO010000059.1:0-9797 GCA_047621105.1 Alphaproteobacteria bacterium | reverse complement strand
AGAGATTCATGCACGAACAATCGCGCACGTACCGGCGGATGGGCATCTGCGCCGTGACCGGTAGCCGAGGAACCGGTCAAGGAATCGGCCATAGAATCAGTGGGTCGTTCGGTCATGATCCTCGCTTGTGGTTATGAAGAGAGAGAGCATTTAGACTACAGGCATGAGCCCACCTGAGACAAACATCGAAAAACTAGCTACCGAAAGGACGACGCAGGGACAGTCGGCGGCGAGCGACATTCCTACAGCCGGCTTCCTCGTACGGCACGCGCCCCACTGGGCCTTACCGTATATTCGCCTCGCCCGTTTCGACCGCCTGATCGGTGCCTGGATCCTGGTGTTCCCATGCTGGTGGTCACTGGTACTGGCCCGGCCTGGATTAGTGGGCTGGGGTGGCCTCATCGGTCTTGGGCTGTTGTTTGCCGGAGGCGCACTGGTCATGCGTGGTGCCGGCTGCGTCATCAATGACATCTTCGACCGCGACATTGACCGCCGAGTGGCCCGCACCCGTGAGCGCCCCATCGCGTCAGGTGCCGTCAGCATACCCCAAGCATTGATCTTCCTGGCGACTCTGCTGGCCATTGGTCTTTTCATCGTATCCCATTTCAACCGCCTGACCTTGATCCTGGCGGTGTCATCGCTGGCACTGGTGGTCGCCTATCCGTTCATGAAGCGCATCACCTATTGGCCGCAGGCCTGGCTGGGACTGACCATGACTTTCGGCGCCTTATTGGGCTTTACCGCGGCGCGCGGCATGTTGGCACCAGAAGCCTTGGCACTCTATGCCGGGGCCTTCTTCTGGACGCTTGGCTACGACACCATCTACGCCTATGCCGACCGTATCGACGACAAAGCGGCGGGGGTCAAATCGCTTTCGCTCTGGCTCGAAGATCGCGCAAAACCCTGGTTCACGGCATTCTACACAATAGCGGTGGCGCTGTTCGGCATTGCCGGTGCCCTAGCCGAACTGGCCTGGCCGTTCTGGCCCATGCTGGGGTTGGTCTATGGCTTTCTCTTATGGCAAGCCTGGGCGGTGGACCTCGATAATCCCGAAGATTGCATGAAAAAATTCCGCGCAACCAAACTGTTCGGCTGGCTGCTGTTAGCTGCCCTGATCGCCGGTCAGTGGGGGCACCCGGTCTGACGTGATCAGCAGCCGCCCTTAAGTAAGCTCAATCACCCGAAATCCGGGATAAGAAAAGGGTTGTGTGTTCGCGGCAAGCTGCGCCGAACGCGTGGCACGTAAATCTGCATCGGCTACCGTTTCCAGAATGAATGGATCGAGCGCCATATCCGGCGCACAACAATCACGGACGAGGGCCAACATCTCTTCCTGGCTGCGCGCGGGAAACCGGCGGTCCTCAGCCGGGACCTCGGCCAGGGCCACGGGGGTCCCCTCAAAAATCAAGCACCCGACGACGGAAATATAGGCAAAAGCACTGTCCAGGGGGCCGAGATCATCCACCGTCACCGTGATATTCGATAATTCGGCAAAATGATAATTGACGCCTGGTTGCTCGGTCGCATGCATGATCGAAAGTTGGGCCTCATCGAGCCATGTGATGAATGTCGTAAGCTGCGTCCCTGGTGACGGATAAAGCGTCGCCGGTATCGAACCATAGGCGGCAATATGTGCGTTATAGACCGAATCAAAATCTTTGAGCCGCGCGCGCGTCACGGGAATCCGTGCACCAGCGCCATTCGCCGAATATTTACGGGCAAGTTGTGCAGGGGCGGCATTGGAACCCGAGGCCAGCACCGGCACCCTTCCGCGGATTTCCACCGTAAGATCAACAAGCGATTCTGCGTCACCGGCGCAAAACAGGTAAGAATCTTTTGGATGGCCGAAAGGATAGGCCTTGGCCCGGACAAGGCGAGCGCCCGGCGAGTCGGGAATCATCATTGCCGGGTGAAAGGGCCAAATGCGACGTCAAACATCTTTTCAGATTTGACTGAGCCCATAAAAGCAGCGATCTCCTCGCTATCTGCGATAAGTAATATATCGTTGAATGTCCGGTCTTGGGATCGAATTACGGCGCGTAGTTTCAAGGGAAGAACGAACCTACGAATTTCTTCCTGGCTGGTATAGCGAAGCGTTATCGAACCGTCGGCAGCAACATCATAGGCGGCAAACCGATGGATTGTGCGGTCATCCGCCATGCTCGGGCCCCTTTCAGCGATCACCGTCTTGCCCGCGAGACTGAAGAAGCCAAGCTTGTGATGCGTCTCTAACGGCGGGCGGCCGGCATTTTGGGCGTTGAGCCGTATTGTATGTAAGACAACGTCAAGTTCCCCACCGCCGTCCTTGGTCACCCTTGCCACATAATCATTGCCCAATACGCGCGCATGCCACGTGCCCACCAGGCGGTCATCGACGGCAGTGCGAAGCGCCTCGGGCAGAGATTTTTTGGATTCCGGCGTACACGCGCCAATAAGAGGCGCTGCCAAAACGAGAACCATTGCAATGAAAGCGCGCATGCATCATCCAATTATGGGCCATCATGAATCATCATGGGAGCAATCCCCTGCATGACATAAAGCGCCCCGCATCAAGATAGGATGATTGTGCGAGAACCCACGGCATGAGGCAAGCCCCCCATCCGTGGATTCCGCGCGCTGAATTTCATCACGACATTCCAGAAGAGGCAAATATCAGGCAGCGCGGATATCTTTTTTGGCCTCAATCACAAAGCGGATGTGACTGGCATCCACCGACTGCTAGGCCATGTCCGACCATTTGCGAAGCGCATCCTCATAGGATGCAAAGGGGCCAAAACGTTGCTCTTTGTGACCCTCGGCCATTTTCGTGCAATCGGGCGAAGCGTATTTGCCGCCAATTACCCAAAAAATTGCCATCTTCAGGCCTCCTGCCTTGGTGACACAGATTTCGCAGTCATAGATAAATCACTGCGGATGAATCGCCGGGACTCCCTATCCGGGCATAACATCTACAATAGCTAAAGGATTCCGCCTTAAGATAACGTAAAATCAGGCTCATGACCCATTTAAGCCCTCACTCAAGCCTGCGCGATTTCATCGCATTTCTCGAAGCCCGCGGCGCACTTGCGCGCGTTTCGGCACCCGTGTCACCGAACCTCGAGATGACTGAAATCGGCACCCGGCTAATCCGCAGCGGCGGCCCTGCGGTCCTGTTTGAGAGCCCAATGGGTCCGGGTGGCCCCTACAGCCCGCCCTGGCCACGCCGGGTACTGGGCAATTTGTTCGGCACCACAGAACGGGTCGCCTGGGCCATGGGGCGTGAGGTCGCAGAATTACCTGCCCTTGGCGAAGCGCTTGCCTTTCTCAACCACCCGGAACCGCCGGCTAGCTTCAAGGACGCCATCAAACTGCTGCCGACGCTCAAGCTCGCGCTCACAAAAAACCCGCGCACCGTGTCAAACGCGCCGTGCCAACAGGTCGTTATGCGCGGCACCGATATAGATCTCTCCAAAATTCCGATCCAGACCTGCTGGCCGGGTGAACCGGCGCCGCTGATCACCTTCCCGCTGGTCGTCACCGCGCCACCGGGCGGTCGTCCCGAGGATGCCAATCTCGGCATCTACCGCATGCAGGTCGTGGGGCGCAATAAGACGCTGATGCGCTGGCTCACCCATCGCGGCGGCGCCCAACATCTCGCCGCACAAGCCAGAACAGCCCCCTCCGAGCCACTGCCGGTTGCTGCCGTCATCGGCGCCGACCCCGCTACCACCATCGCGGCAGTAACACCGATCCCTGAAAAGGTTTCGGAATATGCTTTCGCCGGCATGATCCGCGGCAAACGCACCCGGCTCACCGATTGCGTCAGTGTGCCCCTAAAAGTACCCGCCGATGCCGAAATGGTGATCGAAGGCCATGTCAGCTTGACCGATCAACGCGACGAAGGACCGTATGGTGATCATACCGGCTATTACAATTCGGTTGAACGTTTCCCGGTATTTACCGTTAGCGCCATCACCATGCGCAATGATCCGATCTATCACACGACGTATACCGGACGCCCCCCGGATGAGCCGTCGATGCTGGCCCTGGCATTGAACGACGTGTTCGTCCCGATGCTCCGGCGCCAGTTCCCCGAAATCGTCGATTTCTATCTGCCGCCCGAAGCCTGCAGCTACCGAATCGCCGTAGTGTCGATCCGCAAGGCCTACCCCGGCCATGCCAAACGCGTGATGATGGGCATCTGGTCTTTCCTGCGCCAATTTCTCTACACCAAATACATCATCGTCGTGGATGAGGGCATCAATGTCCGCGACTGGGCCGATGTGATGTGGGCGGTCTCAACCAAGATGGATCCGGGTCGCGACATTACGATCATCAATGACACACCGATTGATTACCTGGATTTTGCCTCCCCGGTTCCCGGCCTTGGCGGCAAGGCGGGCTTGGATGCCACCGATAAGATCGGACCGGAAACGGCGCGTGAATGGGGCCAGCCGATCAAAATGGCCGATGACATCGTCGAACAGGTCACGCGCAAATGGGCCGATTACGGCCTCTCCGGCGGCGGTGAGCCCAAAAAACCCTAACTCAAGATCGCCATCAACAGCAGTGCCAACGAGAACGCCGCGGCCAATGGCGGGCACCAGCGCGGCGCATGGACCTGCAAATCGGCGCGCGGCGCCAAGCGGTGTAAACGCCAGAGCGCCAGGTTAACGATGGTAAAGACACAGAGATTCACGGCGCTGGTGAGCGTAACCAAGCCGATGAAATCAACCCCCACCGTAAATACGAAAATCAGCCCACCGGCAAGAAAAGTGGTGCGCAACGGCGTGCGGGTCAACGGATTGACATGACCAAGACCGGCGGGCACCCAGCCGCGCCGCGCCATGCCGTACAGCAGCCGCGCCAGCATGACAATGGTGATCAAGATACCATTGGGAATGGCAATCAGGGCGATGACCGACAACAACCCTTTAGGTGCCCAGGTGGCCGATTGCATGACCAATTCCAGTGGTGTGCGCGCACCCTGAAGTTTTTCCATCGGTACCGCGACGACGACCACGACGCTAACCACGGCATAGATAAGTGTCGACAATGCGATGGCCAGCAAGATGGCGCGCGGCAAGGTGCGTTTGGGGTCGCGCGTTTCCTCGGCCATATTTACGATGTCTTCAAACCCCAAAAAGGCGAAGAAGGCAAGAAAAGTCCCGGCGAAAATCCCCATCACCGCAGCCATTGAACCCGGCACCATGAATCCTGCGACTTCGGGCAAATGCGCAAGCGATGGTGCCCCCGCCGCAATGACGATCACCAGCCCGCCCAATTCCACGACCGTCATCACCGCCGCCAAGGTTAGTGAATGGCCGACCCCGATCCCGGCAATCAACGTGAATAAAACAATTAAACCGAGCGCCATTGGCAATTGGGGCACGGTCACGAATTCAGCGATATAGCCCACCGCCCCATGGGCGAGGCTGCCGGAAAGAAAAATACCAACCGCAACCACCGCGAAACCGACCAGGCGCGATAGCCAATCACGGCCGAAGGTTTCTTGAACGTAAGCCGCCGCGCCCGCCGCCTCCGGATAACGAGCCGATAATTCAGCATAAGAAAGACCCGTCAGTCCCGCCAACACGCCGGCAACAATAAAAGCCAGCGGCGCCCCGTACCCCGCGACACCGGCAACAGCACCAACCAACACATAGATTCCGGCACCGATGATGCTGCCAAGGCCATAGAACACCAGAATCCAGAGACCGAGCACCCGCTTCAAACTGGCCGGGGACGGCATGGGCGAGGGATTACTGGCAGATGAGCTCATGGTTGACGCCATTATAGACGGTTCTCACCCCCAGCCACGCCTCAATGCCTGCATTGTTTCTTTAAGGGCGCGGTCAGCTTGCCTATATAACTTAGGCCAAGCCCTTTATAATAACTTGGCCCCTGTTCCATAAAGCTCCGTAAATCCAGCCTCAACCCTAGTAAACCCCCAGGAAACCCCCAGGAAACACTATGGCCGTGCCCGACCGCCTCTCCCTTCTTGACGACCTGATTGACCGCGCCCGTCGCGCCGGGGCCGATGCCGCGGATGTGCTTGCCGTCGATTCCCAAGCGCTTTCCGTCTCACACCGGATGGGCCGGTCAGAGAACATCGAACGTGCCGAAGCGACCGATCTGGGCTTACGGGTCATCATCGGCAAGCGTCAGGCCGTGGTGTCCTCGACCGACCTCAGCACCGCCGGGCTCGCGCGCTTGCCCGAACTCGCCATCGAAATGGCCCGCGCCGCGCCGGATGATCCTTGGTGTGGGCTGGCCGATCCGGCATTACTAGCCCGCGACATTACCGATCTCGATATTACTGAAGATACCGAACCCACGGCCGAGATTCTCCAGGACATGGCCGCCGCAGGCGAAGATGCGGCACGCGCCGTCTCTGGCGTCACCAATTCCGAAGGCGCGGAAGCCGGGTGGTCGCGGAACAAAATCGCGCTCGCCACATCAGGCGGGTTTCGGGGCAGCTATGTCACCAGTCATTACGGTCTCTCCGTATCGGTGCTGGCCGGCACAGGCACCGGCATGGAACGCGATTACGCCTATACCTCTGCGGTGCATGGCAGCGACCTTGAATATCCCGCGCATATCGGTAAGGAAGCCGGGACGCGGGCCGTGCGGCGGCTTAATCCACGCAAAGCAACCACCGCCCAAGTGCCGGTGGTGTTTGAGAACCTCATCGCCGGACGTCTCCTGCGATCCCTCGCAGGGGCGATTACCGGCCCTTCCATCGCACGCGGCACCAGCTTCCTGAAAGATGCCCTTGGCACCGAAGTGTTTGCCCCCGGCATCACCATTATCGATGACCCGCACCGGCGCCGCGGCCTCAAGTCCAAACCGTTCGACGGCGAAGGCGTTGCTAATCGGCAACGCACCATCGTCGATAAGGGCGTGCTTCAGACTTGGCTGCTCGACAGTTCATCGGCGCAGCAATTGGGCCTTGCCAGCACGGGCCACGCAGCGCGCGGCACCTCGGCCCCGCCCTCTCCGGCGCCGACAAATTTCTATATGGAACCGGGAACCCTCAGTTTCGACGAGCTGATCGCCGATATCTCATCGGGCCTATTGGTGACCGATTTGATGGGCATGGGGGTCAATGGCGTTACCGGTGATTACAGCCAAGGCGCCGCAGGGTTCTGGATCGAAAACGGGGCCGTGAGCTATCCGGTCAGCGAAATCACCATTGCATCCAACCTCAAGGACATGTACCGGGCCTTAACGGCCGCGAACGATCTCGTATTCCGCAGCGGCACCGACGCCCCGAGCCTGCGTATTGAGACCATGACCGTAGCTGGAAAATAGGCAGATATGGGGAACTGGCGGGAAAGCTAGCCTTGAGATTCCTGCCCGTGCTAAGGTCCGCCCCATGAACGGGGTGCAAAGATTAGGGATTCCAAAGGCTTGACCACACCCGTCCCGTCCCTTTCGGCAATCGACCAGTCGAGCAAACGGCTCCTCGGGCGACTGTGGCGCGACCACATCAGCCACTACACGGGTCGGCTCCTGGCCGCCCTTGTCTGCATGGTGCTGGTCGCTGCCTCCACCGCAGCCATTGCCTATATCATGAAACCAATTATCGACGACGTATTCGTCGCCCGCGACAGCAACATGCTGATAGTGGTGTCAGTTGCCATCTTGGTGATTTTCATCGTCAAAGGAACCTCCACCTTTGGCCAAGCTGTGCTGATGACCTATGTCGGCCAACGCGTCATCGCCGACATACAAGTTCGGATGTTTTCGCATCTCATGAGCGCTGATCTCGCCTATTATCAAAAGAACCATACCGGCAGCCTGATCTCGCGCTTCACTAACGACGTCAACCTACTGCGCGGTGCGGCAAGCCATGTGATTATCGGCTTCGGCAAGGACCTGATCACGCTGCTGTTCCTGATCGGGGTGATGTTCGAACGCGATTGGATACTGGCATCCTGTGCCTTCTTGATCTTCCCACTGGCAGTCGTGCCAATCGTCAAGATCGGTCGACGTATGCGCCGGGTCTCTGCCAATACCCAGGTCGAATGGGGGCGCCTGACAACACTGCTGGACGAAACCTTTGCCGGGGCCCGTCACGTCAAGGCATATGGCATGGAAGATTACGAAAGCAACCGCGCCCGCCAGGCCGCCAATGCGATCTTCCGCCTCAACCTTAAATCAGGCATCACCCGCGCGCTCTCACACCCGATTATGGAGACCCTCGGCGGCATCGCCATATTGGTGGTTATCCTCTATGGCGGCTGGCAAGTGATCGGCGGTGGACGCACAGCGGGCGATTTGATGTCGTTCATCACGGCGCTGCTCTTGGCTTATGAGCCCATGAAGCGGCTGGCCGCCATGAATGCCAACCTTCAAGAAGGCCTCGCTGCGGCTCAACGTATTTTCACCGTGCTTGATATCGAACCGGCGATCACGGATCGCGCTGATGCCACCGCCTTACAGGTTACGAACGGCCACATCGCCTTCGACAATGTCACCTTTTCCTACGAACCAGGCAAAGATGCCGTAACGGGAATCAGCCTCGACGTACCGGCCGGCAAGACCGTTGCCCTGGTGGGACCATCGGGCGCCGGCAAAACGACGCTGCTCAACCTCATCCCGCGCTTCTTCGATATCACCGGCGGGACGCTTTGCATCGACGGCACCGACGTCCGCGCGGTCACCCTGAAATCACTCCGCAGCGCCATTGCCCTAGTCAGTCAGGATATTTGCCTGTTTAACGATACGGTCGCCGCCAATATTGCCTATGGTCGCCCTGATGCCGCCCGCGCAGACATCATCAACGCTGCGGAGACGGCAGCGGCTCGCGACTTCATAGAAGCGTTACCCCAAGGCTTTGATACGATCGTCGGTGAACGCGGCCTCACACTTTCTGGCGGCCAGCGCCAGCGCATTGCCATTGCCCGCGCCCTTCTCAAGAACGCGCCGATCTTGCTTCTGGACGAAGCCACCAGCGCGCTCGATTCGGAATCGGAGCTACTGGTGCAAGCGGGGCTGGAACGATTGATGGAAGGCCGCACAACGCTGGTCATCGCCCACCGGCTATCGACAATCATCGGCGCCGACCTGATCTATCACCTGGAAGATGGCAAGCTCGCCGAAAGCGGGACCCATGCCGAATTGATGGCCCGCAGTGGTGCCTACGCCCGGCTTTATAACATCCAGTTCGAAGGCGACAGCACCCAGCCCAGCCCAGCCGCGGGGGCAGGCGCCTAACATGGCCCGCCATCCCCATCCCCGGAGCCGCGCCGGCCTCATCGGCAATATTTATGCAACCCTCACCACCTTAGGCGGCCCCTTAATCACCCTTTATCTGTCGAACCGTCTGGCACGCGGACGCGAAGACGCCAACCGCAGCGATGAACGCCGCGGCATCGCCGGACGGCCCCGCCCGCCCGGACCACTCACATGGATTCATGCCGCCTCCATCGGCGAAGCACTATCGGTACTCCGCCTGATTGAACAATTGCTGGCACGTTATCCCGCGCTCAACATTCTCATCACGACCGGCACCGTGACGTCGGCCCGGCTTTTGGCCACACGCCTACCCGATCGCGCCATCCACCAATACGTGCCGGTCGACCGGCCGGCTTGGGTCAAAAACTTCCTCGACCATTGGCACCCCGATGCCGCCATGTGGGTCGAATCGGAGTTGTGGCCCAACTTGGTGTTCGCTGCCCAGGCCCGCAGCATACCCATGGTCTTGCTGAACGCCCGCATGTCCGCGCGCTCCTTTGCCCGTTGGCGACGCCTTAAGAAGTTTGGCAAACGCCTGTTAGCTGGCTTTTCTCTGGTCATGGCACAAGACGGCG
>JBLHLO010000058.1:0-9818 GCA_047621105.1 Alphaproteobacteria bacterium | reverse complement strand
GTCGACGTGTGCGTGCCTGGGTGCGCCAAAATCCGCACGTCAAATATGCCCAGAACCTGCGCGGCTATGTCTGCCACACGGTGACCGCCAAGACTTGGCAGGCTGATTTCAAAGTGGTCGAACATGTCCATGCACGTGATGCAGCGATCAGGACCGACAAAAAATTTGTTTTAGAGGCGGGACGGCCGACGCTACTCACCGTTTAAGATTGCTCCCTAAGCTTTCGCTTTTACCTGCTCCTCAATTGGCCGATACTCTGGGCCCATAATCAAGAACCACATCCGGTCTCCTTCCCCCTATGCTTGGTGCTCTCTACGCGGTCCTGTCTGCGGCCAGCTTCGCATTCAATAATGCCAGCCTGCGCCGCGGCGTGATCACGTCGTCGGTGTTTCAGGCGCTGGCCATCACCGTGCCGATCGGTGTACCGCTGTTTTTCATCGCCTGCTTGATCGGCGGGCAGCTGGACTGGCTGATGAAATTTTCCGGGCGGAACTATTTATTCCTGGCGCTGGCCGGAATCTTCCATTTCGTCTGGGGCCGCTATTGCGGTTACCGCGCCATCAAGGCGATGGGCTCCAACCTGGTCGCCCCGGTGCAAAGCGGCAATCTGGTTGTGGCGCTCGGCCTCGCCATCATCTTACTCGGCGAATATATGACGCCGCTCAAACTCATTGGCCTTGGCCTGATTGTTGTCGGCGCCGGCATTGCCGTACCGCCTGCCAAGAAAAAACCAGGCGCCGAAAAACCAAGCGAAACGGATTTCAAACCCAACCTGACCGAAGGCTATACATGGGCGCTGCTATCTTGCACCGGTTATGGGCTGTCGCCGGTGCTGGTGCGGCTCGGCCTTGAAGGCACCAGCGGGGCGGCGATGGCGGCGGGGCTCGTGTCCTATACGGCGGCGAGCCTTTTTTTCTGCCTGTTCCTGATCCCCAAAGGCCGCCTGGTTGATGTGCTTCAAATGGACCGCAAGGCGCTACCGTGGTTTATCAATTCCGGCTTCTTCGTCTTTTTGGCCCAGATGCTGCGCTATCTGGCACTGTCTATCGCGCCGGTGACGGTGGTGACGCCGATCCAACGAATCACCGGCATTTTCCGTATCTTATTTTCGACACTGCTCAACCCCGGGCATGAGGTGATCAACCTGCGCCTGATCATCGGCATGGTGGTATCGATCCTGGGTGCGGTGGCGCTGACCCTATCGATCGATTTTATCGCGGTGCATGTCGACCTGCCGCGCGCCTTCCTGGAATGGCGCTGGCCGACGGGCAATTAAGCACCCGCGACCACCGGGAGAGGCGGTGGATTAGCTTTTCAAGAAACTGGAGCGGGCGAGGCGATTCGAACGCCCGACCCCAACCTTGGCAAGGTTGTGCTCTACCCCTGAGCTACGCCCGCTTATTCAGTCTCCGCACCCCTACAAAATCGGCGGCGGTCTTGAAGGCTCGCGATCATAATTAAAGCCGCGTCCTTTGCAAGCTCTCTATCACTCTAGCCATCACACTCGCTGGGAGCCCGGGCTTTGCCGCCCCAGCGCCCTAATTTCCATCCCCAATAGCCCCCAGCAGATGCCATTTCCTGGGCCGAGGGCGTTGACATCAGGGACCTCAAGGCCATTTAGTGGGTATAATATTGACCCCGGCAAATGTTATCTGATCTGGGACTGGTGAGGGAGAGACATGAATACAATACTTGGTGGGCCGGGCGGATCCGGCATGGGTGGCAATGACGGCATGGGCGGCGGCCCAGGGAGTAGCCCAGGGGGTGGCGGCCCCAGCGGCGCGGCCCCAGCGGTAGATTCCGGCGCGCTGATCCAGGACGTCACAACCCAAAGCTTCATGGTCGATGTCATCGAAGCCAGCAAGACCGTGCCGGTGATTGTCGATTTTTGGGCGCCCTGGTGCGGCCCCTGTAAGCAATTGGGGCCGATCCTCGAAAAACTGGTGACTGCGGCAGGCGGCAAAGTGCGGCTAGCCAAAGTTGATATCGATCAGAACCAGGCTTTGGCCGGACAACTCCGCATTCAATCCATTCCCATGGTTTATGCCTTTTTCAATGGTCAACCGGTGGATGGGTTTTCCGGGGCCGTCCCCGAAAGCCAGATTCAAGCGTTCATCGACAAACTCATCACCGCCGCCGGCAATGTTCCTGGTCAAGACGCTGGCCCCGATATCGCCCAGATGATCAAAGACGGGCGGGCTGCGCTCAGCAGCGGCGACGAAGGGGGTGCCTTGGCACAATTTTCAGCCGTGCTGGAGGTTGATGAAAAAAATGTCGACGCGCTCGCCGGACTTGCCCGCTGTTACGTTGCGGCCGGCGAGACCGATGCAGCGAAAGCCATCCTCGACGATTTGCCGACTGAGGCTCAAAAACATACCGAAGTGGAAGCAGCGCGTGCCGCTCTCGACCTGGCGGCGGCGGGCGCGGCAGCTGGCGATGCCAACGCACTAGAATCCAAGGTGGCCGCTGAACCCGATAATTTTGAAGCGCGCTTTGACCTCGCCATGGCCCATTTTGCTGCCAACCGGCGGGAGCAAGCAGTCGATCACTTGATCGATATTGTCCGAAAGAAACGTGACTGGAATGACGGCGCGGCTCGACTGCAATTGGTCAAAATGTTCGAGGCCTGGGGCGCCGAAGACCCGTTGACGATCGAAAGTCGTCAACGCCTATCAACTATTCTGTTTGCTTAAACCCATGACGCAAGCTCCTTCACACCCCCGCTACGGCCTCTTGCCCGATGCGTTGCCGATCTTTCCGCTAGCCGGTGTCTTACTGCTGCCGCGCGGCAGCTTGCCTTTGAATATTTTCGAGAAACGTTATCTCGCGATGATTAATGATGCACTGAAGACCGACCACCGCATGATCGGCATGATTCAACCAACCGGCGCAGACGATGCCGATGCCGCCGCCCCTGACCGTACGGGACCCACGGTTTATCCGCTGGGGTGTGCGGGACGTATCGTCGGATTTCAGGAACAAGGCGATGGGCGATTGCTCATTACGCTGCACGGCGTGTGTCGCTTTCACATTGAAAAAGAATTGGAGCTAAAGCATGGCTATCGCCAGGTGCAGCCCGGCTTTGCCCTTTTCGAGCCCGACATGGATGAAGACTATATTCGTGGCGAGGTAGACCGTGACCGTTTGTTCGCGGCCCTTGGTACGTATTTTAAGTCCAACAATATTGATCCCAACTGGAAATCGATTGAGGCCATGGGAGATCGCATGCTGGTGACATCGCTCGCCATGGGATGCCCGTTCAATCCCTCGGAAAAACAAGCGCTTTTGGAAGCCGATGCCCTGCCCGACCGCGCCGATGTCCTCACCTCACTGCTTGAAATGTCGGGCACAACACGGTCGGACGATTCAACCCGCCATTAGGCAAAAACTGAAAGGGGCGAAGGACCACGCCATGAAAGACGATATCGGCAGCATTGATCCCAAACTTTTGGAAATCTTGGTCTGCCCCGTGACCAAGGGGCCTTTGACCTATGACCGTGATCGCCAGGAATTGATTTCAGACAAGGCTGGCCTTGCCTTCCCGATCCGCCGTGGCATTCCCATCATGTTGATCGATGAAGCCCGGCCGCTCGATGATCGCCCAAATACATCACAAAATACCGCCTGACTCCATGAATCAAAATTCGCCCACAGGGCCGATCATGGTCGAGGAGTTGCGCCTCAACCGCGCCGAAGCGCGCTTAGACGTCACCTTCTCTGATGGTGTGCAGCGGTCGCTTGCCGCTGAATATCTGCGCGTCGAAAGCCCTTCCGCCGAAGTGCAGGGTCACGGACCGCAACAAAAGACGATTGTGCCCGGCAAATTAAATGTCGGCATCGCCAAGCTTGAATCTGTCGGCAATTACGCCGTGCGCCTCGTCTTCGACGATGGCCATGATACCGGGATCTATTCCTGGGTTTATCTGCGCGAGCTAGGTGATGAATATGGCGCGCGCTGGAAAACTTATCTTGGCGCCCTCAAATCGCGCGGGCTGTCGCGCGAGCCATAATCAAGTGGCTTACGCCTAACGCGCCTAACAACACGGCCCGAATTGTTTAAAGCGGTTCACCCCGCACCAAACGCGGCAGTTCCCCGTTGATCCCCATCGCTTCGGCCATGAACCATTTGCGTACGGGTGGGACCTGACCCAACACCGACATCCCGACACCGCGCATAAAGTGTAGGAAACTATTGTCCCCCGCGAAGATGCGATTGAGACAATCGGTCATCGCCGCGAGACATGTATTATCAAAGCGCCGCCAATATTCATAATCGGCGAGCACGGTTTTCATGCCGAAATCAAGACCGAGCCGGCGCGCGTCGACGACTACTTCCGACAAGGCTGCAGCGTCGCGGATCCCGAGGTTGAGTCCCTGCCCGGCAATCGGATGGAGAACATGGGCAGCATCACCGATCAAAGCGAGCCGTTGAGCAACGTAGGATTCAGCAAGACAAAGGGCCAATGGATAGGTCCAGCGTGGCCCAATTGCATTGGCCTGCCCGTAGCCGTCACCAAAACGTTTCAACAGTTCCCCGTTAAAATCCTCCTCACCCAACGTCATCAGGTCGGCGGCACGGGAGGCGGGCTCGGTCCAAACGATGGAAGAGCGATGGCGGCCCATTTCATCATCCATCATCGGCAAGATGGCGAAAGGCCCCCCGGCTAGAAAGCGTTCCTCGGCCACCCCGCCATGAGGTCTCGTGTGAATAATGGTGGTAACGATCGCCGCCTGATCATAGGACCATTCAGTCACGTTGATCTGTGCAGCCTGCCGCACAATGGAATGCCGCCCATCGGCGCCGACGAGCAGACGTGCTTCTACGCGCTGCCCGCTGTCCAAATTTAGGTGCACCCTTCCCTTCCCCTGTTCAATACCGGTGACCGACGCGGGTGCACAAAAATGCACCCCGGCTTGATCGCGCACCGCCGCCAGTAATGTCGCGCGCAGGGCCCCCGCCAGCACGATATGGCCGAGCGGCCCCACATCCATCTCCCGTTGGTCAAAATGCACGATGCCGGGGGCATCATGGTCCCGGGTATTGATCGCCGTGACCGACTGGGCCAGCGCGGCCACGGGCTGCCAGAGGTCCAATTGTTCCAGCACCCGGCGCGAGCCACATGAGAGCGCGAACACCCGCCCATCGGATTCATCTACCCCATCAGCACTGCCCTGCTTTTGGGCGGGACGGGCGGGGTCGACACGGTCGATCACAGTCACGCTGAATCCAGCCCCAGCCAGCGCCCTGGCCAGGATCAACCCAGCAAAACCGGCGCCGATAATGGCGATATCGGTGGTGGTTGGCGAAGCTAAGGATGCGGACTGAATGGTCATCGCTGCAAGTTTCCCTGACCCTTAGCGGGCCCGCAAGCGCTGGTTTTTAAAGGAACACCATAAAATAGCCTATTTTTTAATCTTATATTTATAAATGGATAAATATTAGGCGGTTTTATAGAAGGTGTTGCATGCCAGCCGTCACTATAAATTTATAAACTATTGAAATATAACAGTTTTTAAAAGAATTCTGCTTTCGGCACGGCGCTTGAAAGACCCCCTCTGTCCATGCCCCAGCGTCTTGGGAGCATAACCAACCATAAAGGGGTCCATACGATGAAAATGATCGTGGCCATTATCAAGCCATTCATGCTCGATCCGGTCCGCGATGCCCTCACCGAAGTCGGTGTCCAGGGCATGACGGTAAGCGAGGTCAAAGGCTTTGGCCGGCAGAAGGGGCACACAGAAATTTATCGTGGCGCTGAATACGCCATCGATTTCCTCCCGAAAGTGAAAATCGAAGTTGCCGTAGCTGATGGCGTCGCCGATAGCGTCGTCGAAGCCATCCAAAAAGCGGCCGCGACCGGCAAGATCGGTGACGGCAAAATCTTCGTCACAGAAGTGCTCAAGGCCGTCCGCATCCGGACCGGCGAAACCGATGCCGACGCGCTTTGAGCGGCTGGAAATCAAGGAGAAGAAGATGAAACTCTCAGAACGTCTTATGGGCGGTGTTCTCGCCGTAGTGATCGGATTGGTGGCACTTGCCACCGATGCCTTCGCGCAGAGTGCACCACCGAAACTCGATTCGGGCGATACCGCCTGGATGCTGACCTCGACAGTCTTGGTGCTGTTGATGACCATCCCAGGTGTCGCCCTGTTTTATGCCGGCATGGTGCGCAAGAAGAACGTGCTCTCTACCGTGATGCAATCCTTTGCCATCACCTGCCTGATCACCATCATCTGGATGGTGGCGGGCTATAGCCTCGCCTTCACCGAAGGATCGGCCTATGTCGGCGGGCTCAGCAAGATTTTCCTGAATGGAATCGGCGTTGGCTCTCTGACTGGCACCATTCCGGAAACCGTATTCCTCATCTTCCAGCTGACGTTTGCCATCATTACCCCAGCACTGATTGTCGGTGCGTTGGTGGACCGGATTAAGTTCTCAGCCTTGTTGTGGTTCGTCGCTCTTTGGTCGTTGCTGGTCTATTCGCCGATCACCCATTGGGTGTGGGGTGGCGGCTTCCTCGGTAAGGATGGCGTGCTCGATTTTGCAGGTGGCACCGTGGTCCACATCAACGCGGGCGTCGCTGCCCTAGTCGGTGCATTGGTCGTCGGCAAGCGCACCGGGTACGGCACAGAGAACATGGCGCCGCACAATTTGACGCTGTCGGTGATCGGCGCGTCGCTACTATGGGTCGGCTGGTTCGGTTTCAACGCCGGTTCGGCAGTTGCGGCCAATGGCACTGCGGGCATGGCCATGGCCGTGACACAGATTGCTACGGCAGCAGCCGCGCTCAGCTGGATGTTCACTGAATGGGCCCTGCGCGGCAAGCCATCGGTATTGGGTATTATTTCCGGTGCCATCGCGGGCCTTGTTGCCATTACCCCGGCGGCCGGTTTTGTCGATCCCAAGGGCGCTTTGATCCTGGGGCTGATCGCCGGCTTGGTGTGCTTCTGGGCGGCAACATCGCTCAAGCGCATGCTGGGCTACGACGACTCGCTCGATTGCTTCGGCATTCACGGCGTTGGCGGCATCGTCGGTGCACTGTTGACTGGCGTGTTTGCGCTCAAGGGCATCGGCGGCACCTCTGGCCTTATCGAAGGGAATGCCGGCCAGGTTTGGATCCAGGCTAAAGGCATCATGTGGACCATTGGTTATTGCGGCATCGTTTCGTTCATCCTGTTCAAGGGCATCGATCTGGTGATCGGGCTTCGGGTTAGTGACGAACAAGAACGTGAAGGCCTCGATCAAGCCCTCCACGGCGAAAGCGTTCACTAATCCCTGTAACCGCGTTCCGGCCTCACCTCTTGCAAACGGGTGGGGCCGGCTCCCTGGGGATTTCACCCCCTTCTTCGTGAAACTGGCCCGGAAGACTCCCCCTTCCGGGCCTTTTTCATGTGGACCCCTTACCCAGTGATTAGATTTTAAGCAATTTGCCCCGAATGGGCGCGGCGCGGCGCGAGCAAAGCACCCCCCAAACCCCCATAAACCGGGAAATTTATGTTTCGGCACGGCGCTTGAAGAGACCAAGACGGGCCGCCGCCAAAAGGCGTCAATAAAGAGCGGCCGCGAGAGGGTTTTAGCTCCAGTAGAGGGGATAGCCCGCTCGTCATATACGAAGCGAAGAACAACTGAAGAGGGGAGCGTTGTGACATGAAATACGTAATTGCCATCATCAAACCGTTCATGCTCGACCCCGTCCGCGAGGCGCTGACCGAACTCGGCGTCCAGGGCATGACCGTGAGCGAGGTCAAGGGTTTCGGGCGCCAGAAGGGCCATACAGAGATCTATCGTGGGGCCGAATATGCCATTGATTTCCTCCCCAAGACCAAGATCGAACTGGCCATCGCCGATGACATTGAGGAGCGGGTCGTGGAAACCCTGCAAAAAGCGGCCTGCACCGACAAAATCGGTGACGGTAAGATCTTCGTCTTCGATCTCCAGACAGCGGTACGCATCCGTACCAACGAGACCGGGGCAGAGGCCCTCTAACCCAGATTGCTCAAAAAATTAGCAACATAAGGCCCGATGCCGAATAGCTGTGCAGTTTTGCCTGCCCTTCGTGGGGTATCTAAACAGCAGCTGCCGGGTCTTACATCCAAAAAATATGGCAAGAAAATATGAAAGGAGTGACGATGTCTCTCACTGGAATCAAACAGTTTGCCCTGCTCAGCGCCCTGGCCGCACTGTGTCTCTTTATCCCCGAAGCGCAGGCCCAGGGGGCAGCGCCCAAGCTTGATGGCGCCAACACGGCCTGGATCCTGACTTCGACCGCTTTGGTGCTGTTCATGACGCTGCCCGGTCTGGCCCTGTTTTATGGCGGGTTGGTCCGCGCCCAGAACGTGCTCAGCGTTCTGATGCATTGTTTCACCATTGCCTGCATCGTGTCTGTGCTGTGGCTGGTCGGCGTTTACAGCCTCGCCTTCAGTGATGGTGGCGCACTCAATCAATGGGTGGGCGGCCTGAGTAAGGCATTCCTTGCGGGCATCGGCACAAATACGCTGGCAGGCACCTTGCCTGAAACCGTGTTCTTCATGTTCCAGATGACCTTCGCCATCATCACCCCGGCGCTGGTTGTCGGGGCCTATGTGGAACGCATCAAGTTTTCCGCCGTCGTGTTGTTCACCATTCTATGGCTGATCTTCGTCTACGCCCCGGTATGTCATTGGGTATGGGGCGGCGGTTGGCTTGGCGCCATGGGCGTGCAGGATTTTGCCGGCGGTTTGGTGGTCCATGTGACCTGTGGCACGGCGGCCTTCGTCATCGCCCGCGAGTTGGGGGGACGACGCGGCTTTCCGCGTGAAGTGCAGCCCCCCCATGCGCCAGGCCTGGTGATGACCGGGGCAGCGATGCTCTGGATCGGCTGGTACGGCTTTAACGGTGGGTCGGCCTTGGCGGCCGACGGTGCCGCCGGCATGGCCATTACCGTGACCCATATTTCGGCAGCGACCGCCGCCCTTACCTGGATGGCGATCGAATGGATCAAGCACGGCAAACCAACCCTGGTGGGTATCACCACCGGCGCCATCGCCGGACTGGCCACCATCACCCCGGCATCGGGTTTTGTCGGCCCGTTCGGCGCGCTGGTGCTTGGCTTGGTCGCCGGGTGCCTATGCTACGCCGCGGTCGGTATGGTCAAAAGCACATTCAAGGTTGATGATTCGCTCGACGTGTTGGCGGTCCATGGTATCGGTGGTGCCACCGGCACATTACTGACGGCGGTGTTTGGCGCCACCGCCTTCGGGGGACTTGGCCTCTCCAAGATGTCGATTGTTGAGCAGCTTGGCGTACAGGCGATCGGTGTCATCGCAACCTTGGTGTTTACCGCCATCGTTACCTTGATCATTTGTAAGATCATCAAGGCAACTTGCGGCTTGCGCGTAGAAGAGGAAGAAGAGATCGAAGGTCTCGACATCCGCTCTCACGGCGAACGCGGGTATCTGATCCGCTAACGTATACAAGCGTAGAAGTGATAAGGGGCGGCACTTGGGTGCCGCCCCTTTTTATTCGCTAGCCTAGGGCGCGCGGGAGAACAAATCAGCTGCGTTGTGGCCCAGGATGCGGTCTTGCTCCTCGCATGATAGGCCCTCGATCGCCCGCAGGTCTTTCACGGTATGGGGCCAGGTAGCGATGGGATCGCCGTGATCAAAATCGGATCCGATAATAATGCGGTGGTTTTTCCATTGGCGCGCGGTATCGGCGAGATACGGTTCGTAAGATATTGCCGAGACAAAAAACCGATCAAAGTATTCGCTGGGCTTACGCTGTAATTTTATGCCCGATGATTTCTCCCATTGCGTGAAGGACCGATGTTTGGTTTCCA
>JBLHLO010000057.1:0-9857 GCA_047621105.1 Alphaproteobacteria bacterium | reverse complement strand
CTGCCGTCGCAATACGGCATGATCTCACTGTGACCGCAATAACAATGATTGCTCATGCGTTATCATACCCTGTTCGGCATAAAAAAATGGCGGAAACCGAAGTTTCCGCCAAGTTTAACAGGGAGGCTTCACGTCTGGGAGACGTCGGACCCCGGAGGGCCCGGTTTCCAGGTTTGCACCCGGAAAGCGGATCAGCGGGCCAGAGGGGGATAAAACTCTCTGGCGGCGCGCTCAAAACTGGGAGGCAAAGAAGCGCGCTGCACTGATCACCATATGAACATAGTAGATGGCGTGGGAATTTCCATTGTCAATAGATCATCGGAGCTATGCGCAGATTGCATATCCTGAGCCCCCAAGATGTAACAGAGATTCGCTTTAGAACTGGCTCATGCTGATCTGCGCCAAGAGAAAATCGCGGAATACCGCGACCCGCTTGGAGGACCGTAATTCGGCCGGGTAGACGAGATAGGTTTTGTAGCTGGGCCCCGCCATTTCCGGCAGCACGCGCACCAGGGAGGTGCTTTGACCGACCGTGTAATCGGGCAGGGCGGCGACGCCGACACCGGACAATACGGCCCGGTAGATCCCGTAGATATTGTTGACCTTGAGCACGTTGGCCGGCGTGATGCCGGCCTTGCGCATGGCGTCCATCAGCCAGTTGACCTGCGTCGTGGGGGGACGCAGGTCCTCGCCATAAATGACCAGATTGTGATCTTTGAGATCTTCAATGGCCTGCGGCATGCCATGGGCCTTGAGGTATTCCGGTGCGGCATAGACATGGTTGTGCATGGTCATCAAGCGGCGTTGGATCAGGTCGGGTTGGGTCGGCGCGGTGAGACGGATGGCGACATCGGCTTCGCGCATGGAGATGTCGATCTCTTCATCGGTGAGCAAAAGCGTCAGCCGTATATCGGGATGCAAATCCATGAAGGCCTTAACCCGGGGCGTCAGCCAGATCGAACCGAGCGCCACCGTCGCCGTAACCTTGAGCACGCCGCGCGGGCGTTCCGTTGAATCGGTGAGCATCGCCTGGGTGGTGGCGAGCTTATGAAACACATCCTTGGTGGTGCCGTGCAGCAATTCGCCCTGTTCGGTCAATACCAGGCCGCGGGCATGGCGATGGAACAGGCTGACCCCGAGGTCATGCTCGAGCGCCGATACCTGGCGTGAAATCGCCGATTGCGAAAGGTTGAGGGTTTCACCCGCGTGCGTGAAGCTGCCCGCTTCGGCCACCGCGTGAAATACCCTGAGTTTATCCCAGTCCATTTATGCTCCGGCCATCTTTTTTCCGGCCATCTGTGCCTCGGCGCGTGTCGGAGCTCGGGGCTTGTTATTCGGCGGCTTGTTGCTTGTCGGCTGCGTGTTCATGGGCGGCCAGGAATTTTTCCGCTTCGATGGCCGCCATGCAGCCGGTCCCGGCGGCGGTGACTGCTTGGCGGAAGGTTTTGTCCTGGACGTCACCGGCGGCGAACACGCCGTCGACATTGGTCGCCGTCGAATCGGGTTTGGTCAGCAGATAGCCTTCTGCGTCCATGTCGAGCAGACCCTTGAAGATATCCGTATTGGGGGTATGGCCGATGGCGATGAACACACCGTCGAGCGCCAGTTCGCTGACCTCGCCGGTTTTGACATGTTTGAACCGCGCCCCGGTCACGCCGAGGGGATCTTCGGTGCCCAGCACTTCATCCAGCACCATATCCCAGACCAAGGTTATTTTGGGATTGGCCATCAGCCGGTCCTGCATGATCTTTTCGGCGCGCAGGCTGTCGCGCCGGTGAACCAGGGTCACGTGCTCGGCATGATTGGTCAGGTAGATCGCTTCTTCGACCGCGGTATTGCCGCCGCCGATGACCGCAACGCGCTTGCCCCGGAAGAAGAACCCATCGCAGGTGGCGCAGGCGGAAACGCCGAAGCCCATGAATTTTTTCTCGCTCGGTAAGCCCAGCCAACGGGCGCTTGCCCCGGTCGAAACGATGACCGTATCGGCGGTGAAAACCGCGCCCGAATCGGCGGTCAACGTGAACGGGCGGGACGATAAATCGACCTTGGTGATGAGATCGGACACCATTTGAGTGCCGACGTTTTCGGCCTGTTTCTGCATCTGTTCCATCAACCAGGGGCCCTGGATCGGGTCGGCGAAACCGGGGTAGTTCTCAACCTCGGTGGTGATGGTCATCTGGCCACCGGGCTGCATGCCGGCGACCAGCACCGGTGCCAGGCTGGCGCGTGCGGTATAGACGGCGGCGGTCAGCCCAGCCGGGCCCGAACCGAGAATAAGTACCTTGCTGTGGGTCGTATCGGGCATGTTGGGTGTCGTTCCAGGCCGGTTGGTGATGGGTCTCTAACATAGAAACCACCGCCCGCCAGCACAAGGGCTGGACGGGGCATAAAGGGCGGTTGGGGGGAACTTTGGGACACAACCGAACCTGCGCCGGTGGCCCATTGGCCCTCGCCAACCGTTGAAATATTATTGCGTAAGCCCTATAAAGGCGGTCTCTGGACGGGGGCAAAGACCTCCTGTCATAGGCCCCCCGCCCGCCACAGGGAGTTCCCATGCAGCGCGTTAGGCTCGACCGTATCGATCGCCGTATTCTTGCCGACCTTCAGGACGATGGGCGCATAACAAACGTTGATCTCGCCAAGAACGCAGGCATTTCGGCGCCGCCCTGTTTGCGCCGGGTGCGTGCCCTGGAAACATCGGGATTCATCAAGGGCTATCACGCTGATCTCGACGTCGAACTGCTGGGCTATAAGGAAATGTTCTTTGCCTTAGTCGGACTCGACAGTCAGGCTCAGGAAGTGCTCGCCGATTTTGAGGACGCGGTCGCTGATTGGGCCGAGGTGCGTGAATGTCATATGATTCGTGGTGGCGGTGATTTCCTGATCAGAGTCGTGGCCAAGGACAAGCCCCATCGCGATGCGCTGACCATGAAGCTGACCTCGACCCCCCATGTTGCCAAGGTGCAGACTTTGGAGACCATTCGCACCTCCAAGGATAGCCCCGGCGTGCCAGTGCGCACCGATGCGGGCGCGGGCGACTAACTAATAAACCCAGTTTTTAGCCGCTGAGGCCCAGTGCGCGCGCCGTCAGCCCTGCCGCACCCCCGGCCAATACGATCCAGGGAATACCTATCCGGGTGAAGAGAAGCCCGCCGAGCGCCGCCAGCATGAGTCCGGCGGCGAAGGGATCGGGCAGCCAATCGCCGCGTGCTGCGCCGGGAAAAAGCGCCGCCCGGCCGATATAAACGCCGAGCGATGCAACCACCCCGACCACGGCCGCCGTCACCGCGCCTAAGGCGGCACCGGCATAGGGGTTATTGGTGACGCGCTCGACATAAGGGGCGCCGGCGAGGATGAACAGGAAACAGGGCAGGAACGTGACATAGGTGGTGAGCGCCGCGCCCATAACGCCGCCCCAAATTGGCGACAAGGCACCCGGCTGATGATAACCGGCGAACCAACCGATCCATTGAGTGACCAGGATCAACGGCCCCGGTGTTGTTTCCGCCAGCGCCAAACCATTGATCATATCGCCGGGCGCGATCCATTTATAAGCGTCGACCGCCTCACCGGCGACATAGGGCAGTACTGCGTAGGCGCCACCGAAAGTGACAAAGGCGGCCTTGGTAAACAGCGCCGCGATTCCGGCCCAGGGATCCCAGCCGAGCCAAGCAATGACGGCGACAACGGGCACTGCCCAAAGAACGGCGAATAGCGCACATAAACGGAAAAGGCGCCGCGTATGCTGTGTTTTGGGCCCGGTTTCTTGGTGTGTCCCAGGCGCTGTCTTGGCCCCTGTCTCAGGTGCTGTTTCGGGCGGGGGGGCCGGGGCAAACAGGCCGGGGCGAAAGCGCCTTGAGGCCGCGCCGATTACCAGTGCGGCCCCCACCACCCAGGGGAAGGGGATGTTGAGCAGCGCCAACGCGGCGAAGGCTGCGAGTGCGATGCCAGCGGCGGCGGGGTTTTTCAAATTGCGGCGTGCCAGGCGCCATAGCGCGGCGGCAATGATCGCCACCACCACCGGGCGAAAGCCATCGAACAACCCGGCGACCCAGGCCGTTTTGCCATGGGCGGCGGTGATTCCGGCGAGTAGGGCGAGCAACACCGCCCCCGGGGCGACGAAGAGAATCCCTGCGCTCAGCGCCCCCTTGAGCCCATGCAGCCGCCAACCGATATAGGTGGCGAGCTGTTGCGCCTCGGGCCCAGGCAGCAGCATGGCGAAATTGAGTCCGGCCATGAACGAGCCATGGCTGATCCAGCCCCGGCGTTCGACCAACTCGCTTTGCATGATGCTGATCTGTCCGGCCGGGCCGCCGAAACTGATGAAACCGAGCTTGGCCCAGAAACGGAGGGCGTCGGCGAAGGCAGGCGTGACAGGGTGACTACCTGATTCTGAGCCTGATTCAGGACTCGGTTCCGGGCCTTGGGGTGGCTTACTTATAGGCCACCTTGGTGATTTCGTAGCCTTTTGAGCCGCCAGGAGTGGTGAGCTCGACGCTGTCACCTTTTTCCTTACCGATCAGCGCGCGCGCCAAGGGTGATGTCACCGATAACCGGCCCTCGGCAACATTGGCTTCGTCCTCACCGACAATCATGTAGGTGGCTTTTTCATCGGTGTCTTCGTCGATGACGCTGACGGTGGCGCCAAAGCGGATGATGGAACCAGATTGTTGGCTAACGTCGATGACCTCGGCACGGGCGACCTTGTCCTCAATCTCGGCCAGGCGGCCTTCGGTAAAGGACTGTTTTTCACGTGCGGCGTGGTATTCGGCATTTTCCGAGAGGTCGCCGTGCGAACGCGCTTCTTCGATCGCCGCGACGATGGCCGGGCGTTCAATGGTTTTAAGCCGTTTAATCTCTTCGATCAGGGCTTTGTGCCCCGTCGTTGTCATGGGAACCTTGTCCATTACGCGGTCCAAAACTGTTGTTGATAAGCTGTTGCAAGCTTCGATTTCAAGCGGGCTAATGGGGTGCGCGGCCCTATAACATCAGGGGCCTTGGCAAAACTATAGCGCAAAGATTTCAGGAAAAATAGGATTGCAAAGGGTGTACGTCGAGTTCGCCCGCCTTGACCGCTGCAATCCCCCGGGTCGCCGCCAGGATGCCTGCAACCGTTGTATAATAAGGGATTTTATTCAGCAGGGCGGTGCGCCTGAGATCGAAGGAATCGCGGATTGCCTGAGCCCCTTCGGTAGTGTTGAACACCAGCTGGACCTCGCCGTTCTTCATGGCGTCGACAATATGCGGGCGGCCTTCCAGCACCTTGTTAACGGTGCCGCAGGCCACACCCTGTGATTCGAGGTAGGCGGCAGTAGACCGGGTGGCGATGAGTGAAAAGCCCAGCGCCAATAACTGCCGTGCCGGGACCGTCATATGTTCCTTGTCACGGTCCTTGACTGATATGAAGGCGGTGCCGCTGAGCGGCACCTTGGTGCCGCCGCCCAACTGCGACTTGGCGAAGGCGCGATCGAAATCGGTATCGATGCCCATGACTTCGCCGGTCGATTTCATTTCCGGACCAAGGATGATATCGACGCCGGGGAAGCGGGCAAAGGGGAACACCGCTTCCTTGATGGCGATATGTTTGGCCTTGGCCGCCCCTTCCAGGAAGGATTTGACCTTGAATTTGGCAAGCCGTTCACCGGCCATGACGCGCGCGGCGATTTTGGCGATCTGTTGACCGGTGGCTTTGGCGACGAATGGGACGGTGCGCGATGCGCGCGGGTTGACCTCAAGGATATAGACCAGGCCGTCCTTGACCGCGTATTGCACGTTCATCAACCCGACGACTTTGAGCGCCTTGGCAAGCTTGGTGGTTTGCACGCCGATCTCGGCGATGACTTCGTCAGACAGGGATCGCGGCGGCAGCGAACAGGCCGAATCGCCCGAATGAACGCCCGCTTCTTCGATATGTTCCATGATCCCGGCGACGATCACATCGTGCCCGTCGGCCAAGGCGTCCACATCCACTTCGATGGCATCAGATAGGTAACGATCGACCAGCACCGGATTGTCACCCGATGCCTTGACCGCATGGGTCATGTAGCGTTTCAACTCGCTCGCGTCATGAACGATCTCCATCGCCCGTCCACCCAGCACATACGACGGGCGCAGCAGGACGGGGAAGCCGATCCGCTTGGCGATGGCGGCGGCGCCGCGGGCCGAAGTGGCGATGCCGTTCTCGGGCTGGCGCAGTTTGAGCCGTTGAATCAATTTCTTGAAACGGTCGCGGTCTTCGGCGACGTCGATGGCATTTTGCGACGTGCCGAGGATCGGCACCTTGGCGGCCTCAAGGGTTTTGGCAAGTTTCAAAGGTGTCTGGCCACCGAACTGAACGATAACGCCAAGCAGAGTGCCCTTGGTCTGCTCCTCACGGACGATTTCCAATACGTCTTCGGCTGTCAGCGGCTCAAAATACAGCCGGTCCGATGTGTCGTAGTCGGTCGATACGGTTTCCGGGTTGCAATTGATCATGATCGATTCGAGGTTGGCGTCCTTCATGGCGTAGGCCGCATGGACACAGCAGTAATCGAATTCGATGCCCTGGCCGATGCGGTTGGGCCCGCCGCCGAGGATGATGACTTTTTTGCGCGCGCTCACATCGGATTCACTCTGCGCCGGGGTAAGACCCCACCCCTCATAAGTGGAATACATATAGGGCGTGAGCGACGGGAATTCGGCGGCGCAGGTGTCGATGCGCTTGTAGACCGGGCGCACGCCGCGCCGGTGTCGGCGCGCAGCCACCCGGGCTTCGGTGGTGTCGGCTAATTCGGCGAGCCGCGCATCGGAAAAGCCCATCGCTTTGAGGCGATGTAAGCCCTCCGCATCGCGGGGCAGACCATCTTGGCGCACGACCTCTTCCACATCGACCAGCGCTTTGATCTGGCGCAGGAACCACGGATCGAACTTGCAGGCGGCTTGTATCTCTTCGAGGGCAACGCCGGCGCGGAAGGCTTGGGCAATGACCAACAACCGATCCGGCGTCGGTGAACCGAGCGCCTTACGGATCGCGTCCTCTGGGTCTGTGCCATCGGCGCCCGGAATGTCGATTTCGTTGAGCCCGGTAAGCCCTGTTTCCAGGGAGCGCAGCGCTTTTTGCAGGGATTCGGCAAAGGTGCGGCCGATGGCCATGGCCTCACCGACCGATTTCATCGAGGTGGTGAGCAGCGCGTCGGTACCGGCGAATTTTTCGAAGGTAAAGCGCGGGATCTTAGTGACCACGTAATCGATGGTCGGCTCGAACGATGCCGGGGTGACGCGGGTGATGTCGTTGGTCAACTCATCCAGCGTATAGCCGACCGCCAGTTTGGCGGCGACCTTGGCGATGGGAAAGCCGGTTGCTTTTGAGGCCAGCGCCGAAGACCGCGACACCCGGGGATTCATTTCGATCACCACCAGACGGCCGTCGTCGGGATTAACCGCAAATTGCACGTTGGAGCCGCCGGTATCGACGCCGATCTCACGCAACACCGCGATCGAGGCGTTGCGCATGATTTGGTATTCCTTGTCGGTCAGGGTCAGCGCCGGGGCGACGGTCATGGAATCGCCGGTGTGGATGCCCATGGGGTCGATGTTCTCAATCGAACAGATGATGATGCAGTTATCGGCCCGGTCGCGGACCACCTCCATCTCGTATTCCTTCCAGCCCAGCACCGATTCTTCGACCAGCACTTCACCGGTGGGTGAGGCGTCGATGCCGCTGGCAATGATCTCTTCGAACTCGTCCCGGTTATAAGCAATGCCGCCGCCGGTCCCGCCCAGGGTGAACGACGGGCGGATGATTGCCGGCAGGCCGACGAAGGCCAGCGCGTCGCGCGCCTCGGCCATGTTATGGGCCAGTTTGCCCTTCGGGCATTCAAGGCCGATCCGGGCCATCGCCTGTTTGAACAGGTCCCGGTCTTCGGCCATGTCGATAGCTTTTTTATCGGCGCCGATCATTTCGACCCCGTATTTCTCCAGCACGCCGCGGCTGGCCAGTGTCAGCGCGATATTGAGTGCCGTTTGCCCGCCCATGGTCGGCAAAAGCGCGTCGGGGCGTTCCTTGGCGATGATTTTTTCCACCATGTCGGGCGTGATCGGCTCGATATAGGTGGCGTCGGCCAGGTCCGGGTCGGTCATGATGGTCGCCGGGTTGGAATTGACCAAGATCACCCGGTAGCCCTCTTCCTTGAGCGCCTTGCACGCCTGCGCCCCGGAATAATCGAATTCGCACGCCTGACCGATGACGATCGGCCCGGCGCCGATGATCATGATCGATTTAATGTCGGTGCGTTTGGGCATTGATTATTTCTTCTCCATCAGCGCGACGAAGCGGTCGAACAGGTAATGGCTGTCCTGGGGGCCGGGGCTGGCTTCGGGATGGTATTGCACCGAAAAGATCGGTTTGCCGGCAACGCGGATGCCTTCGAGCGACCCGTCGAACAGGCTGAGATGGGTTTTTTCGACGCCTTTGGGCAGGCTGTCTTCCATCACCACGAAGCCGTGGTTCTGGCTGGTGATTTCAACCTTGCCGGTTTCAAGGTCCTTGACCGGATGATTGGCGCCGCGATGGCCGATGGCCATTTTCTGGGTGCGCGCGCCGAGCGCCAGGGACAACAGCTGATGGCCGAGGCAAATGCCGAACACCGGCTTGCCGGATTTGATCAACTCGCGGATCACCGGCACCGCGTAAGTGCCGGTCGCCGCCGGGTCGCCGGGGCCGTTTGACAGAAAAATCCCGTCCGGCGCGTGACGGAGAATGTCTGACGCGCTTGTCTCGGCCGGCACCACGGTGACGGCGCAACCGAGGGCGGCAAGGCAGCGCAGGATATTGCGCTTGGCGCCAAAATCCATCGCCACCACCTTGAAGCGCGGCGCGGTGAGCGCGCCATAACCCCTGCCCAATTGCCAATTGGCTTCATCCCATTGATAGCTCTGCCGACAGGTGACATCGGCGGCGAGGTCCATGCCCTCGAGCCCGGGCCAGGCGACCGCCTTTTTGTGTAGCGCGTCGAGATCGATTTCACCTTTGGGGGCAAAATGCAGCGCGCCGGTGGGGGCGCCGGCATCGCGGATATGGGCGGTCAGCGCGCGGGTATCGATCCCGGCAATTCCCGGCAACCCGTGGCGCATCAACCAGTGTTCCAGGTGGTCTTCGGCGCGCCAGCTGGCAGGGTCGGTGATGGCGGCGCGCATGATCATGCCGCGCGCGGCGGGGGTTGTGGTTTCAATGTCTTCGGCGTTGGTGCCGGTATTGCCGATATGGGGGAAGGTAAAGGTGATGATCTGTCCGGCATAGGACGGATCGGTCAGAATTTCCTGATAGCCGGTGATCGATGTGTTGAAGCAGACCTCGCCCACGGTGGTGGCCCCGGCGCCAAACCCCCGGCCCCAGAACACGGTGCCGTTGGCCAGCACCAGGGCGGCATTGGTGGCGGCGGGTTTGAATTTGCGGGCGGCGTCGAGCCGGGCTTTTGGGGTGGTGGCAGGCTTCACGGGGGATTGGGCGGCAGGCTGGGCATCAGGAACCACGGCCCCCTTGCGCGCTTTGGGGCGCGACGAGGCGGGCGTCTTTGTGGCTTTCGCCATAGGGTTCTTCCCTTTCCGGGGGTACTGCGTGGCAGTCGGCAAATTGCGCGTTAATTAATAGGCTGAACGGGGCGCCGTCAAGGACTTAAGAGATAATAATTTTCTTTTATTTTCAATTGCTTATAAACCACTCCCGGCGTTGCCATTGGCGATGAAATTCGCTACTGTCCGCCCTTTCCACTCAATGGAGTATCTGATGCTGCGCCAAGATATCAGCGAAGCGTTGAAGACGGCCATGAAGGCAAAAGACAGCCGCGCCACCTCGACGCTGCGATTGATTCTGGCCGCGC
>JBLHLO010000056.1:0-10020 GCA_047621105.1 Alphaproteobacteria bacterium | reverse complement strand
CCAAGCCACGTCACCTTATCGGTCATGTCGTGCAGGGTGTCTGTATGTTGATCAAAGGCAGGGCGATCACCGCCTATGAATACAGCCGCCGTCCGGTCCGCAAAATAGACGGGATTGCCGCTGATCGTCCCATCCAGCATGGCCATGCCCGCCGCCTCTAGTTTTTCGCGGGCCGCCAGCTTAGCCCCGATCGGCACGGTGGACAGTTCAAACACCACCAGACCGGGGCGCCCTGCACCGGCAATCCCATGTGTGCCGGTGTAGACATCGGTGACCGCATCGGCTGATGGCAAGCTGGTGATAACAACATCAGCCTGTTCGGCCACGTCTCGCGCCGAGGCGGCAGGCACGCCCCCCGCGCCGATAAAATTTTGCATGTTGGAGCGGCGGTAGCCGACAACCTTATGGCCACGCGCCATCAGGTTGACCGTCATCGCCATCCCCAAATTGCCGAGCCCGACGATGCCGACAGTTTTACTCATATGGCAACGTCGCCGTAGGGGTCGCTGGGATCGGGGTTGGCCTTGGACATGACGTACTTATAAGAAATACGCGTGTGCAGGCGGGACCATCACTCTGCCGAAGCCCCCTAAATAAGGTTTGTGCTGAGGTATGAGGTATGGGCGGCGGCGGTGAACACGACCGCCGCCCGTGAACCCTATAGGTCTTTAGACCGGTCGAAATGGCCGAGGCCCGGACGATAGGTTTTGTCATCCAGGAACTGTTTCATGCCCTTTTCACGGCCACGTTCCTTATCGACAAATTTGAGCGCGTCGGACTTGGCGTTGAGATAATCCGCCGCTTGATCAACGCTCATGTAACGCACAGCGCGGACCGCTTCCTTGGTGTAGCGCACCGCGGCCGGGCTCTTCTGCTGAAGAAGCTTAGCTAGCTTGATCGCTTCCGCCCTGAGCTTCGCTTTCGGCACCGACTTGGTGACGAAGCGCATCTTGGAGGCTTCCTTACCAGTAAAGGTTTCACCGGTGATGGCATAATACTGGGCGTCACGCAGGGACATGGTTTCAACCACGTTCCAGCTGACAATACCACCCGGCAGAATGCCCCAGTTGATTTCCGACAGGCCGAAGGTGGCATCGTCGGCGGCAATGGCAAAGTCGCAAGCCGAAACTTGGGTAAAGGCGCCGCCGAAACAATAGCCATTGACCATGGCGATGGTCGGTTTCGGGAAATGCGCCAGTTTGGTCCAGCGCCAATCATGGGACGCGTGCTTGGCCTTATAGCGTTTGGCAACGTCGTCTGTAGTACCCCGGAAATAAAGGCGGATATCCTGGCCGGCGGAAAAAGCCTTGCCCGAACCGGTGATGATCAGCACGTCTACTTCCGGATCGATCGCCAATTCATCAAGCGCCTGGTTCATATCCAGATGCAATTGCGGGCTCATTGCATTGCGTTTTTCGGGACGGTTGAAGATGCACCAGCCAATACCGTTTTCTTTCTCGATGATGACGGTTTCGAGATTACGAACGGTCTTTTTCCCTGTCTTGCTTTTCGAAGATTTTGCGGCGGATTTCGCCTTAGTTGCAGCTTTTGCCATGCTAGGCACTCCCTTAATCTGGCGTTGTTATATTTCCCGCGCAGAGTAGCAATCAGCCCGTCTACGCGCAAGCGGCGGAACCCTCTGGGATTCCAAGGTATTTAGGCTAACCGTAGTCGCGCAGTACGCCCCGGGCGATGACCATTTTCATGACCTCACTCGCCCCTTCGGTGATCCGGAAGGAGCGCTGCTGACGCCACATGCGTTCTATAGGGAGGTCCGTGGTCAAGCCGATACCGCCATGCACCTGCATGCAACGGTCGACCACCCGGAAGGCCATCTCATCGGCATAATACTTGGCCATGTACGCTTCTTGACGGAAGTCGGCCCCGCTTTCCGCCTTCGCGGCGGCATGATAGACCATCAGCCGCGCGGCATGCAGTTCGATGAAACTGTCAGCAATCATCCACTGGATCGCTTGGCGATCGGCCAACGGTTTACCGAAGGTCACGCGCTGCTTGGCGTAAGACGTCATCATTTCAATGGAACGTTCAGCAACACCCAATGCCCGCGCCCCATGACGCAACCGTCCTGCACCGAGCCAGCGTTGGCCAAGCTTAAAGCCCTCGCCCTCGGCACCCACCATCTGGGTTGCCGGCACGCGCACATTGTCCAACACGATTTCCCACGGCTTATCACCCATCATGGTTTCGTATTGGGCGCCCAGCTTGACGCCGGGTGTGTCCATATCGACGATGAAGCAGGAAATGCCGCCGTGCGACCCTTTGGAACGGTCGGTCGCTACCATCAGCTGAATAAAATCGGCCTCCCCCGCGCCAGTGATGAAACGCTTGACCCCATTGATCACGTAATCGTCGCCGTCACGCACCGCCGTCGTCCGCATACCGCCGGGATCGGAGCCCGCATCGGGCTCGGTCTGGCCGAAACAGGCATGCTTTTCACCGCGAATCACCGGATAGAGGTATTTCTCCTTCATCTCATCGTCGAGTTCATAAAGGATCGAACGCACGCTGGGACCGGTGAAATATCCGCCCCGCGCTGGCAGCGCAATCGTGCGCGCCATCTGCTCGGTCACCACCACGGTGGCCATGACGCCCATGCCCATACCGCCGAATTCTTCCGGCACATCCATCAACCAGAGGCCAAGACGCTTCGAATCCTCATCGAACTTCTGACGGAACTCAGGCTTAAGCTTGACGCCGACGCAGGTCTCTTTCTCGATCGGTATCATCTCCGCATCGACATAGCGCCTGAGCGTTTCTTGAAGAAGCTTCAGTTCTTCGGGTAATTCAAAATCCATCTTACTCTCCTAACCCTTATTCTTTTCGGCGCGCCGGACGGGGCGCACATCGACGGCGGCAACGCCCTTCCCCTTTTGGCGCACGATCAACGGATTGATTTCAAGATCAGCAAGCAAATGCCGGTGATCGAGGTAAATGCGCCCCAGCCCGACCACTGCTTTGATCAACGCATCCACATCGGCAGCGGGCTGGCCTCTGAATCCGGCCAACAACTTGGCAAGTTTCAATTCCTTGAGCATGGCGCGAACGTCTTTGGCCGTCACAGGCAACAGACGCTGAGTCGCGTCTTTCATCAGTTCAACCAATATACCGCCCGAACCGAGCAACAGCACGGGCCCATAGACCGGGTCTTCGCGGCAGCCGGCGATCACTTCGACCCCGCTGACCATTTCCTGCACCAAAAAGCCGGTAATCTCCGCCTTGAGATCTACCTTTCGGATGCGCGCCGCCAGAGTCTTGGCCGCCGCAGTGACGTCCTTGGCTGTAGCCAGGCCGAGCATGACGCCACCCACTTCGGTCTTATGGGTAAATGCCGGAGCAACGATCTTAAGCGCCACCGGGAAACCGATCCGTTTTGCCGCGCTCGCCGCTTCTGCCGCGGTCTTGCACAGCGCATTCTTGGGCGGGCGCACCCCGTGGGAGGTGAGTAGCTTTTCGAACGCCTTCCCCTCCAGATTTTTAGCAACACCTTTGGGTTTTGGCAGTTTCGCAACCTTGCTCCCCGCCTTCGCGCCATAAGCAGCGAGAGCATTCAACGCCCGCAGGGTTTCCGGCAAGGCCTGCAGATAGGGAATGCCGACGTAATCTTGATAACGGATGCTTTCATCGCTAAACGGGTAACGCATGCGGCCAAAACCGATGATCGGCTTGTCGGAATAATCGAGCAGCCCCTTGATCGGTGCGGCCCCCTCGAGGTCCGCGCGCCCGGCCGAGATTTGTCCGGCAAAGGCCATCATATCCACCGACGGATCGTCGAGCACCGCTTCGCAAATTGCGACAAGGGTATCTGTCCCGGCGGGGATGCCTGAATCGAGCGGATTTTTCGGCGTCATCTCGGGTGGAATATGGGGCTGGATGCGCGCGACCGTCTGCTTGGCATAGGGGGGCATGATGGCACCCGTGTCCTCAGCATAATCATACATCAAATCCACCGTGCCGCCCGAGGTAGTGACCACGCCGATACGCGGCCCTTTCGGTAGCCGCCCTTGCTGGAAAGCCAGCACGGTTTCGGTAAGGTCGTCGAGCGACGGACAATGGGTGATGGCGTAGCGTTCACACAGCGCCTCAAATCCCGCCCAATCGCCGCCGATGGCCCCGGTGTGCGATTGCGCCGCCTCACGCGAGCGCTGAGTGCGCCCGGTCTTGATGGCGATGATCGGCTTATTCGCGGCGAGCGCGCGGGCGCAGGCTTCCTTGAAGGCATCCATGCGGCGGATGCCCTCAATAAACAGAACGATTGATTTGGTTTCAGGATCGTCGACGAAATAATTGATGTAATCGGCGAGATCGAGGCCCAATTCATTGCCTGATGAAAAGGCGTAGGAAAAACGAATCCCGCGCGTCTCCGCCGTCTGCACCCAAAACTGCAAGGTACCGCCCGATTGGAACACGGCACCGACCGATCCGGGTGCCCGTCGGCAGATTTCTGCATTGGGATAGATGCACAGCTTTTCACGGAAGGCGATACCGCCCATGCAATTGGGACCACCGAGCGTCACCCCCGCCTCGGCGCATTGCGCCGTGAGGCGTTTGCCACGCGCGACAATTTCGGGATCAGTCCCCTCGCCGATATTGGCGGCATAGACGATCGCCGCTTTCAGACCACGGGCGATCCCGTCGGTCATGGCGCTGGGCACGGCTTCTGCCGGGATGATGAACAGGCCCAAATCGGGCGCTTCAGGCAGAGAGGCAAAATCGGGATAACAACGGGTGCCCCAGACCTCATCACGGCGCGGATTAATCGGGTAAACACGGCCTGGGAACTCATGTTCCTGGAGGTTCTGGAAAATGGTCAGCGGCCATTTGGCACGGTCGGAGGCACCAACAATGACGACGCTTTGCGCCTTGAAAATCGGATCTGGGGAACGAAACACGGGGGACTCCCTAGGAGGACTGTTTTTATAGGTTTCCGGCGAATATCGGACCTCACCGCCCGCCTGTCAACGCCTACGCCATACCTTTGCCACCACCCTGTAGGCGCGGCCCCCCAGCTGTGGAATAATGCCCCCACAGGGGGACAATACACGGATCGGCACCCCCAACCCCTTCTCAAATCCACCCCAGGCATCCAGGAGAAACTCTATGCCCCTACCCCGTATCGGAAATACGCCCCCCGCTTTTACCTTGCCGAACAAGGATGGAATGCCG
Source organism: Alphaproteobacteria bacterium (assembly GCA_047621105.1). Lineage (GTDB taxonomy): Bacteria > Pseudomonadota > Alphaproteobacteria > SMXQ01 > SMXQ01 > WHSO01. Next base: position 4,836 of record JBLHLO010000056.1, on the reverse strand, counting down.
GTCAGCCTCGCCGATTACGCCGGACGCAAGGTGTTGATCTGGTTCTTTCCCCGCGCCTACGGCAAGGGCTGTAGCCTTCAGGCAGCGAGCTTTCGCGACCACACGCCCGATTTCGCTGGTGCCGACACAGTGGTGCTCGGCATTACCACGAGTACCAGCGATGATTTACGCGCCTGGAGCCAGGAGATTGGCCTCACCACCGAACTTCTATCCGATGCCGATCACACGGTGAGTAGCGCTTATGGCGCCTTTGATGATCCCGAACAGGAACGCCCCAAACGCGTCAGCATCCTGATCGGCGCCGACGGCAAGGTCGCCAAGACCTACCGGGTCGAAGATGCCCCGGGGCATCCGATAGAGGCGCTCAAAGACCTCGCTCAAATCGCCTGAAAAATGCTCACTTAAAACCGCTGGAAATTGCGGCCTTCGTGGCCGAAGTCGAAGAGTTCCGGGTGCAGGAATTCGGCCAGAATTTCGACGCTTTCGCTCAATCGCGGCCCCGGCCGATTGAAATAGGCATTGCCGTCGGCGAGTGCAAAGCGCCCTTCCCGCACCGCACGCAGATCCGCCCAACCGGGGCGCGATGTCAGCGCCGGAAGATCGTCGATCACCCGGTCAAGTTCGAAGCCACAAGGCGCGCAGATAATGGCATCGGGATCGGCGGCGATAATATCTTCCCAATTGATCCACGGTGAATGTTTGCCCGGTTCCGATAGAAGGTTTTCTCCGCCCGCCAGCGACACCAGTTCTGGCATCCAATTACCGCCCGCCATCAGGGGTTCCATCCATTCGATGACAAGCAGGCGAGGCTTCCAATTGGCATCGGATGCCTTGAACGCAATCTCGGTGATGTGGTCCTTCATCTTGCCGGCCGCCTGCACGCCTATTTCTTCGCGGCCCAAAGCCTTGGCGACATTGATAATATCCACATAAACGCCGGCCAGATTCTCGGCCTTAAGGCTCACTAGCGCCGGCGCGCCCTCCCATCCGGCGATCGCGGCACGCACATCGTCTTCGGAGACGGCGCAGACCTCGCATTGCGCCTGAGTCACCACCACATCGGGGGCAAGGCGGCGCAAGCCCACTTCATCCACCTTGTAAATCGACAGGGCTTCGGTCGTGGCATTGGTCGCAACATTTTCCATCTGCGCGTGAATTTCGGCCGATGAACCGCTGAAATCGATCCGGGCCGAAGTCAGCACCGGCAATCGTTCAACGCCTGCGGGAAAGTCACATTCATGGGAGCGTGCGACCAATTCATCGACAGCACCGAGACAAGCAACGATTTCGGTGGCCGACGGCAGCAAGGTGACGATGCGCAAGCTCATGGGAGGCCCTTCATTGGTGTAGATTAGGGTAATTTTCAATCATGGTGAAACGGGTTAGACTATGCCCATGGGCATGAATTCCAAAGGCCGGATTGAAATGGCGCTCCGCGAAAGGCTGGAAATGGCTGGTTGCCATCCGGTGCGGGCGGGCGGGCGCGGGGCCGACGAAGCTTGGTTTACGCCGCATTTAAACCGCGAATTCATTTTCCCCAATGGCCTAGCGACAGTGGAGGATGCCAACGCCGTCCTGCGCGCCGCCGGCATGGAAGAGGCGTTTAAGCATTCACGCTCCCGGCCTTAGTGCGCGTTTCAGAAATGCGAGCGTCATTTCCCAAGCCTGAGCGCCCTGGGGTTCGCAGTTGCGGCGTGGGTCGGTAAAATCCTGAAAAGCATGACCGGCGCCGTCGAAGCTGTGAAATTCGTGGGTGATACCGAGGCGTGTCATCTCCGCATCAATCTTCTTCACATCATCCGGTGACGGGTTTTTGTCCTCTTTACCGAAGAATCCGGCAACCGGAAATTTAATCGCATCCATCCGGTCGAATGGTGCCGGACCGGGTTCGCCCATGCGTTTAAACACGCTGCCAGAATAGTAGATAGCGCCCGCGCAAAAAGAATCCGCGAAAGCCACCATACCGAGCAGCCCCGTGCGCCCGCCCTGGCAATGGCCCAAGATGGCGATGCGCGCCGGATCAACCCGCTTATCTGCCTTGAGCATGCCAAGGGCCGCGCCGATATCGGCCTCGATCTCGCTATCGACAAGCTGGTCCTTCCCCTCAGCGGTCGGCACCTCAAGCGGTTGACGGTGATAAACATCCGGCGCGACCGAGACGATCCCGATGGCCGCCAAACGTTCGGCCCGGTCTTGGGTAAAAATATCGATTCCCGTCCGGTGCGGCATCAGCACGATGGCCGGGCATGGCCCCGCTCCCTCATCAGGATGCGTGACCAGAATCGGCATGGACGAACCGCCGGCGTCGATCGCTGTAAAACGGTGCATAGCCCCTCTCCGATTTAGATTTTGATGCGGTTAGGCCGTCAATTCCTTTTTGAGGAAGCTGAGCCCACGGGACCAGGAATCCTTAGCCGATTTCTCCATGTAATTCTTGCCGGTAAAATCCATGAAGCCATGGCCGGTGTCGTCGTAAATGATAAAATCATGGTCGACCCCGGCGGCGGTCATCGCCTTGTCCATTTTATCGACATCCTCGGGCGATGGGTTCTTATCATTTATGCCGAAGAAACCCATGACCTTGGCGGTGATATTGGGAATCCGCTCGATCGGCGATGGCCCTTCACCCTGGGCCTTGAAGGAACCGCCGCCATACCAGATACAAGCCGCCTTATAGCTTTTATCGACCCCGATCCCGAGCAGGGTGGTGCGCCCCCCCATGCAATGGCCCAGGATGCCGTAGCCGCCGGGGATCACATCATCAAGCATTTCCAGATAACCACGGCTAACCGCGAGGTCCTCAGCCAGACGCTGGTCGGTCAGGTATTTGCGCCGGTTGTCGATCTCATCCATGGACGGCAGCCAATGGAAATGGTCCGGCGCGATGGCGACGAAGCCCTGCGCCGCCAAATCATCCACCAACCAATGGGTAAATTCGGTAATGCCGCCACGGTAATAGGTCAAGACGACACCGGGGAAAGGACCTTTCCCCTTAGGTTTTTCCAGAAGCGCCCGAACCGGGGCGCCCCCTACTTGTATTTCGATTTCAGTAGCCATTTTATCCTCCCTTTAGTTTTTGTTTCGTTGCCGCTAGCCTAGCAGGCAACCGGGCAGGCAGGCAAAAAAAGCGGGCCCCGAAGGGCCCGCTAAAGATCAAGATGGGCAGAACTACCAGCCCAAAAGCGCCTCGGCATTCTTGCTGAGGAGCCTTTCCTTCTGGACCGCGGTAATATCGGTCCGCGCCTTAAGATCAGGCACCGTGTTCGGATACTCGGAATCGAAATGCGGGTAGTCAGATGCGAACATAATCTGGGAAATGCCCATTTCCTCGATCGCACGGCCAAGATATCGCTCATCCGATTCACAGGTGTAGAAGCAGTTCTTCTTCATGTAGTGAGACGGCAAATGCTCAATTTGACCCATGCCGTGCTCCTTGAAAATTGCGCCGTCGGTGAATTTATGATCATCATCCATGCGATGCATCCAATACATCGGCCATTCCGCTGAGCATTCGAAGAACACGACCTTGAGGTTCGGGTGACGGTCAAAGACGCCGCCCAGCACCATGGCCATCAACACCATGCAGCTGTTGAACGGACGTCCCAGTGCGTGGATTTGGGTAAAGGTCTTGAACTTGCTCTGCGACGGCCCGCGTGAATTGGGGTGCGAGAAAATCGGCACGTCGAGCTTGGACACCATGGCGTAGAAATCTTCATACCCCGGATCGTCCATGGTGCGTTCATCCGTAAAGCACGCCATGTGGAGCGCCTGGAAACCAAGCGTCTTGACGCAGTATTCAGCCTCCGCCGCCATCGCTTCCGGATGGCCCGCCGGCATCACGCCGATCGGAAACAGCACGCCCGGATAATCCTTGCACAGCTTATGTACCCAGTTGTTGTAAGCGCGCGCCAATGCCGCGCCGAGCGGGCCGGGCGCCTGAGCCGCATTAGTAATGCCGGTCGGGAAAATGAACTGTTGGTCAACCTGGGCGCGAGCGTTGTGCTGCAAGCGCACCTGCATGTCATAACCACCGACTTGGCGGGCCGCCATCTCACCATCCATGTAATTTTGTTCAGGATGGTAGACCCAATCGTGGTTGTAGGATTTCTCCTCGCGCTCGGTCCAGGGGAAGAAGGCATATTCGTATTTGTTGTCGATGGGATGCTTGCCGGTCGCGACCTTCTTTGGGGTCTTGTCGGCAAATTCGCCGTCGAGCTTGAAAACTTCATCCAGGAAGTATTCTTCGCGCAGATGCGAATCGATATCGATGATAGCCATTTTATTCTCTCCTCTCGCGGCTGCGTCATGGCCGACCCCTTAACTAAAGGCGACCGCCGGTTCAGGACCGGGCACAGCCTGTTTTTGACGCCATTATTGTATCGACCGCGAATGCGGCCTATGGCCGGATAGTAGAGCATCTTTCGGCGAAGAAAAAAACCCGCCGCCGGGCAAAGCCTGAGTTATGGGGGCGGCCCAAAGGCCACCCCCACAAGTATTACTTACAAACCAGCGTGTGTACGACCGCACCGCTAGCGACCAGCGACATGGAGCAGTTCATGCCCGCCTTGAGCGCCTTACGCTTAGCTTTCTTGCCCGCGATCTTGATCTTAGTCCGTCGGCTGACGCGGCCCTTGGTCTTGGCTTTGCCATCGGCAACCGTCAGCTTCGAGCCCTTCTTATTGATCTTCGATATTTTACCCGAAACCTTGATCAACTTGACCTTGGTCGCCTTGTCCATACCCGAGGTATAGGCCTTTCGGGCCAGCGCGATATCTTCCGCCGGGAAAGAGTAAATCCGATCCAGAATCTTGTGAATCTCAAGCCCCGTCACCGGGT
>JBLHLO010000055.1:0-10087 GCA_047621105.1 Alphaproteobacteria bacterium | reverse complement strand
TTCGTCGATTGGCCGGAGCCCGGGCGCAAACGGCATCTCTACCGCTTATGGCTTGCCGATGACGCCCCCAGGCCGTTACCTGATGAGGTTCGCGCTAATTTCCGGGGCGTCTATGTCCCGGGGACTGAGCATCAGGTCGTTATAGATCCCGAACGGGCCGAAGAAGCAGCTGCCTAAAAGAAAACGCCGGGCATTGCCCGGCGTTTCACATGTCACGTTGGATTAAAAATTACACTTCGGCGAGCAGCTTGTCCTTGCGCGGGTCAAAGCGAAAGCGCGGCATCTTATCAAGGTCGCAGCCGGTGACCCGGATCACCCAGGCCTTGCCCGGATGGGCCGTCGAATGGATCAGGCCGGGGCCGTAGGCGCGTGATTGGCCGGGGCCAATGCTGTATTTTTCCACAATATCCAGCTCGGCGTGGTCGGCGTCTTCGGGATTGGTGATCCGCCATTCGGTCATATCCGTTTGGCCCATGCAATTGGAATAGATCGCCCAGGATTCGCCGTGGCTATGCGGATTACCGCCCTTGCCGGCTTTTTGCACATGGGCCATCACATAGATGTCGGTTTCAGGGTCGTGCCACAGCACTTCCTTGCCCGGCGGCGTGTCATCGGTGAAGGTGGCGGCGACAAATTCGGGGTTGGACACCAAATCCTTCAGCTTTGCAGCGACAGCTTCACGCGCGGCGTCGTCGACGCCCTTAATCAGGATGTCGTGGGTATCCTTACAGAATTGATCGAGTGTATAGCCCATGGCCTTTTCCTCCTGCGGCGCACGCCCTGGATCGGGGCGTGTTGGATGATCATCATTTTGTGGCCTTTACCCTAGGCAAATTGGGCCAGGGGGGCAAGGGCCACGGTGATTGAAAGTGGCCCAATTTGGCGATGGTCGAGTGCAATAGGGACCCAAGGCGGACATGAGACAGTGGCCAAGGTGTTGAGGTTATGCGTCGTATCCAAGTGTTGTCTAGAAGATCGGATTGTAGGCCCACTGCAGCAATGCCTGACGTTGGCGACGGCGACAATCGAAGTTCATTTCTTCGCAATTGGCGCGAATAGCCCCAATGTGGCGGGGCCCGAAGGCCTTCCAGCGTTTAATCTGGAACCGGTCCACATCGTCAATCCGGCGGCCCAATGTGTAGCGGCAATACCACTGGAACCAGCCAAGGGGATCTTGTGGTGTGATCCAACCCTTTCTTTGCCATATCTCCCGGCTTTGCCCGGAGGCAATACCGAAGTAATTAAGCGAAACATCAAAGCCATTTTTGCTGAGCCTAGCGCTAGAAAACCAGGTGGCGGGATATTCCGATATCTCCCCCTTGAAATACCATCCTCCGAACACGCCCATTTCGAGCATCTCCTGAGGGGACAGGGCGGGGGTAAAGTCGCCGTTTATAGGGGTAGTATTTCTGCAAGAGGAAATCATGGCTCGCATTCAGGCGTTGAGCATATCCATGAAGCGGCGTTCCATAGCTGGATCGTCTCTGAATGCACCGGACATATGTCGGGTAACCATAGCGACACCAGGCTTATTGACCCCACGGGTTGTCATGCATTGATGCTGGGCCTTGATGATGACTGCGACACCTCTCGGTGCTAGCGCCTGTTCGATACAAGCGCCGATCTGTGCTGTCATGGTTTCCTGTGTCTGTAGCCGGCGCGCATAAGCATCAACGACCCGTGCCAGCTTGCTAATGCCCACCACCCGGTTTTTGGGCAAATAAGCGACCTGGGCGGTTCCGATAATCGGCACCATGTGATGTTCGCAATGAGATTGGAAGGTTATGTCCCGCAGTAGCACTATATCGTTGTAGCCATGAACCTCTTCGAAGGTTCGTGTGAGCAGTGTCGTGGGATCGATTGCATACCCGCTAAAGAACTCTGCATAGGCGTTTGCCACCCGCGCAGGAGTATCACGCAATCCCTCTCTATATGGGTCATCCCCTGCCCAGATCAGCAGTGTCTGTATCGCTGCTTCGGCCTCATCGCGTGAAACGCCGACAAAACTCATTTCTAAGTCAGAATCTCTATCGGTATCTATGACTTGGCCCTGATCCAAAGGCAACATAACGCCCTCCCTATTGATGAGTGTCGCTGTCTCGTAGCAAAAAAATTTTGAAATAACCTAGGCACGATCCCTTCATAAGGATTGAGCTAGGCTTGGCCAACATTGAGAATCTGGCCTACGGCGGGGACGCCGCCTTCTTCTCCCCAACGGGGCGCAGATTGAAGATGCACGCCAAGCTGATCGAGCATGCGCATGCAGCTCTGATCGACGATATCTTCCAAGGTCTTAGGTCTGTTATAGAAGGCCGGCACGGGGGGGAATATCACTGCTCCGAGCCGCGCAAGCTTTGTCATGCTTTCGAGATGCCCCGCGTGTAACGGTGTCTCCCTGACGGCAACAACGAGTTTCCGACGCTCCTTCAGGATGACGTCGGCGGCCCGGGTAATGAGATCTCCTGTGTTGCCCATGGCAATGTTGGACATCGTTTTGACCGAACAGGGGGCAACAATCATGCCTTCGCTAAAAAATGAGCCCGAAGAAATCGTCGCGCCAATATTCCCCGGTGCATGCACCTCATGTGCGAGGGCATAAATATGTTCTGGTTCGACATCATGTTCCATCTTGAGCGTCAGTTTAGCCGATGGGCTCATAACGAGATGGATTTCGGTCTTTCCTTCGCTGCGGAGCAACTCCATCAGACGCCAGCCATATATGGTCCCGGTGGCGCCGGTTATGCCGATGATGATTCTCTTCATGGCGGTTTCTCCGTGGGGCGAGGAAAAGCAGAGTGCAACAGTCGATGTCGGCTAATGGGTGATCGCGCAGAAAATGAGGTTCCCGCACACCAGCGGAAACCCCATTCTCAGAACAACAGATTACATGGCCGGCAAAATTACCGTGTCGATGACATGGATCACGCCGTTAGAGGCTTCGATGTCAGCCTTGGTTACCTTGGCATTATCGATCATCACGCCATTGGTGGCATTGATATTGGCTTTTGAGCCCTGAACGGTAGCAACTGAAAGTTTCTTGCCGGTGATATCAGCAGCCATAACCTTGCCCGAGAGGACATGGTAGGTGAGGATGCCCGCGAGCTTGGCTTTGTTCTCTGGCTTTAGCAGAGATTCGAGCGTGCCTGCCGGCAACTTGGCAAAGGCGGCGTCGGTCGGCGCAAATACCGTGAAGGGGCCTTTGCTCTTCAATGTTTCGACGAGGCCGGCAGCCTTAACTGCTGCAACCAGGGTATTGAAACTGCCTGCAGATGCAGCGACATCAACAATGTCCATCTTCATCGATTTATGGCCGTCGGCATGGACAGTAGCCACGCCAAGAGCCAAAGTAATAACGGCGGCAAAAGATGCCAAACGAGAAATCCAACGGGTCATGCATGAAATCCTTATGCTGAAAGCGGGACCATTCCCGCTTGTCGCTTGATAGTCTTTATACGTCAGGAAAGTGCAGTCGGATCACTGCGCACGATTAAATGCGATAAAAATATTTATGAGGTTTTCATGACAGGCCTATCAGCAAAAAAAGGGCCGACACAAGGTCGGCCCAGTTTAACAGGGAGGCAAATTGGCTGGGAGACAGCCAATAACCAATATGGATACGCCCGGTATCGGTATCTGGATCACCGTCAGAAGGTAAAATTTCACAACGGGGCTAAATTAGCTCTAAAGCCCGCTTCTGGTTATTTGCAGACAATGTAAATTGAGGGATTGTCTAATGGTCGGGCAGGCTTCTCTTATGGTGCCGAAGGACGGCTCGGTGCCACCGGGCTTAAGGTGGTTACCCCCAATGGCTACCAGGTCACGGCGGCGGATGCGCAACTTGAGGGCGTGCGCGTAAAGACGACGGATAGGATTTTGCTGCGGGCCTTTACCGTTCAGGGGTTGAATGTGGCTAGGCACGTGGGGTCGGTCGCGCCGTCCAGCGGGCCAGAAGTCTTGGCGGCAGAGCGCGTCCGCGCTCGGGATGTGGTGTTTTCCGACAAGACCGACCTGCAAGTGCAGTCCATTGTCGCGGAAGGGGCGCGGGCTAATTTCTTGAGTAAGGATAATATCTTTTCGGGTCCGCATCGGTTATTCGACGATGGGGACACTGCATCGGTGGGATTCGGGACGCCTATCCCTCCGCGTGGGAAACGAAAACTCAATATCCGTATCGTAAGGGTTGATATCACAAAGGGCAGTATCATTGCTCTACGTGATGAGAGCATGGCGCCTGCTTTTGTCAACGAGTGGCGACTGGACGAAGCGTATGCCGAGGACATCGATAGTCTTCGACCAAACAAGCCCATGCGTATCCGACTGGCCGGAAAAAACCGCGGGTATGGCTCGTTCGAGGTGCATGGCCTCGTAAATCCATTTTCCGCCCCCCTGGACCTGGCAATGGATGCGCGTATTGATCGCATTGATTTACCAAATTTGACGCCTTATTTATCTCGCCACGCTGGCTACGTGTTCAAGAGCGGTGAGGGAAACCTGCAGGCGAAAATCAGAATCGACAAGGGCCGCCTTGATGCGCAAAGTATCCTTACACTGCGTGCCATGGAGGTTGACCCGACCTCAGCTGATGCCGCTTCGGCGGCGGTGGCGAGCTTATCAATGCCGGTCGAGGCAGCGCTTTCCCTGTTGCGTGATAAAAATAATGATATCCGGTTAGAAATTCCGGTGACGGGCGACCCGCTCAATCCACAGTTCAGTTTTAGCAAGGTTCTTGCCCAAGCGGCAGCCGGTGCCATCAAAACTGCGAGCATGAGTTTTTTAAAATATGCTCTGCAGCCTTATGGGGCCGCCCTTCTGATGGGTGAGTTGGCCCAGAATTTTGCCGCGTCAATTCGTCTTGATCCGGTTGTCTTCGGGCCGGGCAAGAGCACGCTTGAGGCAAGTTATGTTGATTATCTTGCTCGGGTGGCCAAAACACTTGCCGAGCGGCCGGCGCTTAGGATCAAACTATGCGGCAAAGCGACGGCTAATGATCGGGTGGCGTTGGCTGCGCAGGGCAAGGTTGTTGTCGGAGAAATCAAGGATCAGGTTCTTGCCGCCTTAGCGGTGGCGCGTGCCAGCGCTATTAAGCAACATCTCGTGCGCCGTTATGAAATTGACCCTGGCCGCATCATTGCCTGTCGTCCTCAGGTTGACTTGGCGCCTGGGGCGATGCCGCGCGCCGAATTCCTAATTTAGCTTCAATATTTAGTTTTGATGTTTAAGGTGATCAAGAAACCACACCGACCCTTAGGAAGGGGGAGAGCTTATAGATCAGGGCGCCTTTCCCGGTAGGGGGTGGCCTGTTCAAAGGCGTGGCCGATGCGTAGTATTTTTGCCTCGTCAAAGGCGCGTCCGATGATCTGCAGGCCGAAGGGCAGTCCCGCGCCAGAAAACCCCATACATACCGATAGTGCCGGCACGGCAGTGACATTGAACGGTTCATTGAAATTGGGGCGCCGCGCGCCGGGCCTTGCTTGAGCCGTGCCGCCATCGGTGGGGAAGGGCGGCGCAGGCTGGGGCACGCTGAGCGTCATCAGGGCATCAAAATTTTTAAATTTTGCATCCATCCGGGCGATCAAGTGACGGCGTGCGCGCTGGGCGGTCAGGTAATCGCTGGCCGGGATTAGGGCGCCTTCCAGGATGCGGCTGCGCAAGCTGGCGCCGAAGTCGTTGGCATGGGCCAGCCAATCATCGCCGTGGGCGGCGAAAAACTCGGCCTCGCCGATCACCGCCTTGGCATCGTGATAAGTCGAGAGCGGTTCAATTTCGGTCTCCACGATCTCGGCACCCAGGCTCTTAAAAACGTCGAGCGCTGCATCGAAACTGGTAATCATTTCCGGATCGGCTTCGGCATCACGTTCAAAGAAATGGCGGAGAACCCCAATCCTGAGTCCGGTGATCGGTGCCTCGATCCCCGTGGTGAAATCAGGCACTGTGTTATCGGCGCTGCCGGGATCGGCGGCATCAAACCCGGCCAGGGCTTGCAGGGCGAGCGCACAGTCTTGTGCGGTCCAGGCGAGCGGGCCGCAATGATCGAGTGAGAATGAATACGGGATAATGCCTCGCCGGCTGACCCGGCCATAGGTCGGCATGAGGCCGGCGGTAGCACACATGGCGGCGGGGTTGCGGATAGAACCGCCGGTATCGCTGCCGAGCGCACAGGTCGCCAAACCCGCCGCGACAGCGACTGCCGAGCCGGTTGATGAACCGCCGGTGAAGCCATGATCGGTGTTCCAGGGATTGCGCGCCGGCGGGAAGGCTTGGTCGGGGCTGGGCGCACCGTGAGCGAATTCGAGACAGGCAAGCTTGCCCAGGATGACCGCGCCCGCCGCCTTGAGGCGGCGCACGACTTCAGCGTCTTGTTCGGGAATGTGATCGAGCAGCACCCGCGACTGGGCCGTCGTACGGATGCCGGCTGTTTCGATATTGTCCTTGAAGGCGACCGGGATACCGTGCATCGCCCCGAGGGCAGGGTCTTCGGCAAATGCCTTAGTGGCGGCTGCGGCAGCGGCAAGGGCTTGATCGGCGGTGACAAGCAGATACGCGTTGAGGCGTCCATTCAGCCGTTCAATACGGTTGAGCAGGGCTTCGGTTAATTGTGTCGGTGTGAGCGTGCCATCACGAAACCGTCGGCCCGCGTCGGTGATCGTGAGAAAGCAGATATCTTCGCCTAAATGCCCGGCCACGATCATGCCTTTCCGTCGCGCCGCGTCGGGAGGCCGAAAGCGGGCTCGTCATAGCGTGCGACATAGGCGGCAAGACGTTCGGCGCTGTCGTGGTTTTCTTGCGCCACCGCAACCAGGCGGTCCAGGTCATCGGCCCCAAGCGCCAGACCGGCGGCATCGGCCAGGGCAGAGACCCGGCTGCGGAGCAGGGCCAGTGCATTTTCATCGCTGGCCGGATTGCCGTGCCTGTTTGCTGTCATTTGTTACCCCTGAGGTGTTGGGATCTGTGGTTGTGGCCATCACAAGATAGGGGCCTATGATAGGGGGCTAGGCATAGACGGGGCAAATTCTTGTGCGTGCCGGAAAATAAGGGGTGAGAGGTCTTTGCTCCAGCCCCAGCCTTAGCCTATCCTGAACGCACAATGAAGGGCTGGAGGCCATGGAACCCGTTCCCGAAGATTATGATTTTGATCTTGAGCAAACCCTACGCGCTGTGGTGGGGCTGCGTGCAACGGTCCCGTCCGATGCCCATAGTGCCGACCGGTTGGGCACCGACCGGGCCGGTAATGGCTGTGTCATTTCCAAAGATGGGCTCGTGGTCACGGTCGGTTATCTGGTGACGGAGGCCGAACAGATATGGCTGGTGACCGGCTCTGGCGGACTCGTTGAGGCTCATGTGGTCGGCCGCGATCACGAAACCGGGTTTGCCTTGGTTCAGGCGTTACAGCCGTTGGGGATAGAGCCGCTTAAGCTCGGCCGGTCATCAGAGGTGCGCGTCGGGGATCGTATGGTGGTCGCGGGTGTTGGGGGGGCCAGCGCCTCGGTCGATGCAAATGTTGTCGCCTGCCAGGAATTTGCCGGATATTGGGAATATCTATTGGAAGACGCAATCTATACGGCGCCACCCCATTCCAATTGGGCAGGGACCGGCCTGATTGATGCCAGTGGCGGATTGGTCGGGTTGGGCTCACTTTACGTTCAACAGGTAACCCAAAACCAGACGCCTATCGACGTCAACATGATGATCCCCATCGACCTGCTGCCCCCGATCGTCGATGACCTGGTGCGTTATGGTTCCACTCAGCGTCCACCGCGTCCCTGGATTGGGATGCAGGCGACCGAATTCGGTGAAAACCTGGTCGTAGTCGGGCTTACCGAAGGCGGCCCGGCTGCCGAGTCAGATCTTCGGGTCGGCGATGTGGTGCTGGGTGTCGAAGGGCATGAGATCAGTGGGTTAGGCGATCTATTTCGCCGTATGTGGGCGACCGGTGAGGCCGGGGTCGTTTTACATCTCGATATTCATCGCAATGGCGAAAAGCAGACCGTGCGTATCAAGTCCGTAGACCGGGCCCGTAATTACAAGGCGCCTAAATTGCATTGATGGTGGGACGGAAGAACAAGGGAGAGACCGATGCTGGATCAACCGAAGACGGCGTTTCGTGATTGGCGCGACTACAGCCAGGCAGAATTAGACGATCAATATAACCAGAACAGCCTGGTGAAGGATTCATCGCCCTTCAGGGAGCGCAAGGTCCGTGAAAGCGAAAAAGTGCGGGCGCAAATGGATTGCGTTCTTGATGTTGCTTATGGACCGAGCCTTGCGGAAAAACTCGATATCTTTCCGGCCAAGGTCAAAGGAGCCCCCATCCAAATTTTTATTCATGGTGGCGCGTGGAAGGGGGGACGTAAAGAAGACGTCAGCTTTCCAGCCCCCGTGTTCCATGACGCCGGCGCGAATTACGTAGCGGTTAACTTTGCCCTGGTGCCCGATGTGATGATTGAGGAACACATACGTCAATGCCGCGCGGCCATTGCCTGGGTTTACCGCAATGCGGATAGTTTTGGTGGTGATGCAAGCCGCTTATACGTTTCGGGACATTCATCGGGCGGCCATGTCACCGGCATGATGGTGGCAACCGATTGGGAGGGCATTTATGGCCTGCCAGCTGATATCATCAAGGGGGCGGCGCCAGTATCGGGCATGTATGACATCGAACCCGTGCGCCATACGTGGCGTAATAATTATTTGCATCTTGATGAGGCGCGGGCGCATGCCCTCAGCAGCATCCATCATATCCCGGCGGTGCAAATCCCGCTGGTGATCGGCTACGGTACCGGCGAATTAGCAGAATTTCAGCGTCAGAGTGTGGTTTTTGCCGATGCCTGGCGTGCCGCCGGACAGCTGTGCGAATTGATCCCGGTTGAAGGCCGTCATCATTTCGAGATGGGCGCCGTTTTCGGCGATCCCACAAGCCCCGTCACCCAGGCTATTTTACGGCAAATGAATCTCGGTTAGGGGGCCCTGTCACTAGGGACTTATGCCGTTTCGCGGCGTTCTTCCGGCTGATTCTCGCCCAGCACTGTTGTTTTTCCATTGGTGATCAGGCGCGCGGGCGGCAGGGTGATGGTGACCTTGGTGCCGCGCCCCGGCTCACTCTCGATCTCCAGGATCCCGTCGTGCATTTCGACCAATGATTTGGCCAGCGGCAGACCGAGGCCGGCGCTGTTGTAGCGCCGTGACAGGCTGCCCTCCACCTGGCCGAAACGTTCGAGCGCCTGGGGGATTTCTTCCGCTGTCATGCCAATACCGTTATCGATGACGGAAATATTCAGGCCGTCATCCGTTAGCGGGTCGATATCAATTCTGACGACCCCGCCACCCTCAGTAAACTTGATGGCATTTTGTAGAAGGTTGAGCAGCACTTGCTTGAGCTTGCGTGGGTCGGCGCGCAATCGGGGGAGGGGTGTTTTGGGTAGGTTGACATGTAACCTGATGTCGCCTGAATGGGCCTGTTCGCGCATCAGCAATTGGCAGGATTCAATCAATGGACGCAGCTCCACGATTTCCTCATTCAAGCTCATCTTGCCGACTTCAATTTTGGACAGATCAAGGATGTCATCGATCAGACTTAGAAGGTGCAACCCGGCTTCATTGATGCTCCCGGAATATTCGGTATATCTGGGGTCACCCATGGGGCCGTAAATGCTCGCACTCATCATCTCTGAAAAGCCGATGATGGCGTTGAGCGGCGTGCGTAGTTCATGGCTCATATTGGCCAAGAACTCGGTCTTGGCCAAGTTGGCAGTTTCCGCAACCTCCTTAGCCCGGGTCGATTCGATTTCGGCATTCTTGAGGTCGGTGATGTCGGTATAGGTGGTCACAAACCCCCCGGCTGGCATCGGTTCACGTTGCGCCTGTATAATCCGGCCTTCGACTAAACGGATGGAGGAATAAATTTCGCCGTGCTGCATTTTATCCATGCGTTCGCGGACATAGATTTCAGGATCGCCGGTGCCATAGTCTCCGCGCTCTGCTCGGTAACGAATCGTTTCTTCGTGGAAAATTCCGGGCCGGATCTTCCCCCCTGGCCATCGGCTCAAGAATTTCAGCGAGTTTTCGTCCAAGCATGATGTAGTTACGCAGT
>JBLHLO010000054.1:0-10350 GCA_047621105.1 Alphaproteobacteria bacterium | reverse complement strand
GCGTCACCAGGGAAGGCGTGCGATCACGGCCACGGTTCTGGGCTTCAAACTGAGGCTGGCCATCCAAGGCCCAGGCAGGCGTAGAGCCAGTGCCAAGTAAGAGGGCGCCAATCAAGAGGGTACTCAGCAAAAGGGTACCTAGCCCACAGAGGCTCAGGGCGGCGGTAAATAACAGTGGCATACGGGTTTTCATCATTGCCGGTTGTACGGGCTCAAAGCTGAACGCTAGCTGAACGGGGTGTTCAGGTTGGGATCAGCCTCCCCTTGTCAGTATCAGGCCATTATCGCGCCATCGGAGGCGGCCCGTCCACGGGTCAGAAAGATGGGCAAGAAAGAGGAGAGTACCATGATGAAACGACTGGTTCTGAAACAATTGGCTTTTGCGGCGCTTCTTGGCTTTGGTTTTGCAACGCTCGCGCCGGCCCCCGCCCAAGCGGGTAATTCATTCGGTATTTCCATCGGGTCGCACGGCCGCCTCGAGGTTACAGCAGCTAATGGCTACGATTATCATCGTGGTCACCGCCGCCATTCCCGGCCCCATTCCCGTCGCCATTCCCGTCGCCATTCCCGGCCCCATTACTCTCGTGGCTATAGCTCTTCCATCGCTGTCTTTTTTGGTTCTGGCGCCGTCGGCTACGGGCATCACGATTCTTATCCCTATACGGCCAAACACACAGTGCGTTATCTGCACATCCGCCGTCTGGTGGCGGGGGTGCGGGCGGGAACGTTTGCCTGCTACCGCCATGTTACCCATCGTCACGCCGTCAAACGGTTGCGGCTGAGCCCGCATCGCCTGAAGAATCTGTATGAATCAGGTCACGGTGACTCCATCCGGTGCCATGCAATCCATTGATCCATCTACCCACAAACCGAATACCCCAGTTGATTCCTAGGAGGATCCTATGAACACAAAATTTTCACTGTCTAACGCGACCGGTAAATACGGTTTCCCCCTTTCCTTTGCACGTCAGCTGGCACGTTTGCCTATGGCGGCGGCATTGGTGGCGGCCCTTAGCCTCGGGGCTTGCGCCACCAATAAACCCGGTGACAAGCAGGTTGGCGGCACCGTTCTCGGTGCCGTGGCCGGCGGCCTTGCCGGTTCCGCTTTCGGGCGGGGAACGGGTCAGGGCATCATGATTGGCCTCGGTACGTTGCTTGGTGCTTACATTGGGTCTGAGGCCGGGCAATCACTCGACCGTGCCGACCGGCAGGCGGCCCAGCAGGTTGCCCATGAAACATTTGAATACGCCCCCACCGGGTCAACCAAGACGTGGACAAATCCCGACAGCGGGAATTCCGGAACGGTAACACCGACCAAATCCTACAAGCAGGCAGACGGCAATTATTGTCGCGAATATCAGCAGACGGTTACGGTCGGCGGGAAAACCCAGGATGCCTATGGTACCGCTTGCCGTCAGCCGGATGGCAGCTGGAAAGTTGTGAACAATTAAACCCCTTTCTTCGGCGCCGCCCCTCCCTGCGGCGCCACCTTCCCCCCTTGCCGATCCCCACATGATGATACCTGGGGACCGGCAATTTTTATGGGTTCAGCGCTTTACCACCGGAACGGTCAACAAATCCGATTCCAGGGCCAGTGGACCGGAGGGGTGGTCAACCTCGGGCGCGAGCGCTTGGGTGATGTAATCGAAGGCATCGTCGACCGAATCGGAGCGATGCAACAGGTCGAGATCATCGCGTGAAACGGTGCCCGATTCGACCAAGACGTTGAGATCGAGAAAACGGCGCCAAAAATCCTGGCCGTAAAGCACCATCGGGATCTTTTTTTTCAGCTTGAGCGTTTGGCAGAGCGTGAGAATCTCTGCCATTTCGTCAAGGGTACCGAAGCCCCCCGGCATGAACACGATGGCCTTGGCAAAATAGGCAAACCAGAATTTGCGCATGAAGAAGTAATGGAATTGAAAGGTCAGTGACCGGGTGGAATAGGGATTCTCATGTTGTTCAAAGGGCAGCGCAATGTTGAGGCCGATGTTGATGCCTTTGGCTTCGGAGGCGCCGCGGTTGGCGGCTTCCATGATGCCGGGCCCGCCACCGGTGCAGATCACGAAGCGCTTACCGCCGGGCAGTTCCTTGGACCATTGGGTCAAGCGGAAAGCGAGTTGGCGGGCTTCGTCGTAATAGCGCGACATTCTGACCCGCTGTTTCGCGGCGTCGATGTCTTGGTGCTTTGTGCGCGCCTCGGCCAGCCGGGCTTCGGCAATATCGGGTGGTAGGATGCGGGCCGAGCCGAAAAAGCAAATCGTGTCGCGCACGCCCTCAGCTTCGAATCGTTGCGCCGGCTCCATATATTCCGACAGGATGCGTAGGGCGCGGGCATCGGGACTAGTCATGAAATCGTGATTGAGAAAAGCGATTTCCGGTTGTCTATCACTGCGTTGGGATTGCGCCCTGGTTTGCTTTGTCTCGGCTTTCTTTGGGGCCTTCTTTGTGGCTGGTTTTTTTACCGCAGGCTTCTTCGTCATGGGGCGCTCCTATCTTATTTTTATGCAACGTCTGGTGCCGCTTTTGACACACCGCCGAGCCTGGGCCTTGCCGAGCTGCGCAGCGCGGGGGATAAAAAAATGACACCCATTCTCTTGGCCGAAACCGCCGGAACAAATGACCTTGCTGCGCGATTTACAATGTGAATACGGCCAGGGCTACTTCTTCTCAAAGCCGGTCGCCGCTGATGCCATCATTGCCCGGCTTGAACGGGAAAACAGCAAGCTCGAAAGCACCAACGTTGCAGCGTTTAGCGCCGTCTGAGGACTAAAAAACGAAGGCCCCCGCAAATGGGGGCCCGAGGCTGGAGCCGGATTCACATCCGGCCCCTTCGTTTTTGTGGAAGGCTTAGCAGTCGTAACCAGGGCTGACACGGTCGAGCATCTTCTTCAGTGAATTCCAGCCCGACGGGCGTTCCTTGGTGACATGGGCATCGTTGGCGAATTGTTGGGCCGTATGTTCCAGCAAATTATCCGACATTTTGACCAATGCACCCCCTGCGGACATCACCGCCAGCTGCGTCTTGCACGCCTTTTCCATGGCATACATTTCCTTGAAGGCCTGGGGGATGGTTGGTGCACAAACCAAAAGCCCGTGGTTGCGCAGTACCAGATAATTTTTATCATTGAGGTCGCGTACCAAGCGTTCGCGTTCGTCCAGGTCTTGCGCTTTGCCCTCGAAATCATGATAGGCGATGCGTTTGTAATAGCGCGTCGCCTTTTGGAACATCGGTTGCAAACCTTCTTGCATGGTGGCGATGGCCATGCCCGCAACAGTGTGGGTATGGAGCACGCATTTGGCATCGGGCCGGGCGCCGTGAATAGCGGAATGGATCACGAAACCGGCCGGATTGATGACATGGTCGGTGTCATTGATGATCTCACCATCAAGGTTGACCTTGACCAGGTTCGACGCCGTCACTTCGCTGAAATGGACCCCATAGGGGTTAATCAGAAAATGTTCCTCCGCGCCCGGTGCGCGGGCGGAAATATGGGTGGCGAAAAGATCATCCATGTCGAAATGGGCGACCAATCTATAGCAGGCGGCGAGATCGACGCGCAGGTGCCATTCGGCTTCGGTCATCGGCACATCTTGGTTGGCATGTTTGAGTACGGGGTTGGCGCACATAGGGTCCTCCTTGGGGGTGCCTCCTTGAGGCCCCTGATGTCCCTGGGCCCTGAATATTATTTGAGGACTCTAGGCCCGGCACCGGGGGGGCGTCAATTGGTGGGGGGTTAGACCCCGGGGCTGCCGATGGTGGACATTACCGCTTTATGGAGTGCGGTTTTGGGATCGGTGAGTACATCCAACACGTTGAAATGATGACGGTTTGGGGCAGCGAACATCTTGACGCGTCCGGGGAGGTGCGTCTTCCAGGCCGTGGCCAGTTCCGCCGTGTGGCGGCGAAACTCGTCGGTTTCTTGCCCACCGACGGTGCCGATCAGCCGGCCATGCTTTGGCGGCCTGAGGCGCGCGGGAGAGCAGTGTTTTATCTCACTGGGGGTAATGCCGAGCATCTTCAGTTCCTTGACCTGGGCGAGGGGGGCCAGATCATAAAGACCGGAAAGGCAGGTCACGCTTTTAACGGTTTCTACCGGCAGCGCGTGATCGGGCCAATGTGTCGCCATCATCATGGCGGCAAGATGGGCGCCTGCTGAATGGCCGATTACATGGACGCGGCTGGGATCGAAGCGGAGCCCAGACGGATAGCCGAGCAACCAATGGATCGCCTTGCGGCAGCTGGCAACGATATCGGTAAGCGATGCTTCCGGCGCCAGCGGATAGCCAATGGCGGCAAAGTTATAGCCCCTGTCAGTGAAGGTGGGGGCGAGATAGGCGAATTGATCCTTGGACCGGCTTTTCCAATAGCCGCCATGGATGAACACCACCAGGGGCGCAAAATCATCCTCGGTCGGATAGATGTCGAGTTTCTCGCGCGCATGGATGCCATAGACGAAGTCGAGCAATCGGGGCCGTTCCCGGCGAACGGCATCGCTTATGGCATCGGTGCGTGCCGCGCGCGCGTCGCGCAGGGGCTGAAGCGCTGGGCGGCTCACCTTGTATTGGTTATCAAGGGCGTTCTGGTCGTAGCGGCGGTAAACGAAGGACATGTCTTCCTTTGGGCTTTCTTCTTTCAGGTTTCTTGGGCCTTCCCCAATATTTCGGCGGAGGATGGGGAGCAGGCGGTGCCCTGTCAAGTCGGGGGCTCGAGACACGAGGGGAATAGGGCGGATAGGGTTGCCCCATTCATCATTTTAATATATGAATAGCTATTCATATCTTTGATATAAATAAGGGACTTCTTATCACCATCTCAGACCCCATCAATGACCTAGCCTCGATGTTTCGCCTGATGGGCGATGCAACGCGGTTGTCGATCCTGTTCGCTGTGATCGACGGGCCGCGTCCGGTGGCCGAGATCGCCCTAGGGATCGGGGCATCGGCCTCCCTCGTCAGCCATCATTTGCGTCTTCTGCGCGGGGGCCGCATCGTCCGTGCCGAACGGCGTGGTCAGCAAGTTTTTTACGCCCTCGATGATGCCCATATCGGCACCGTGCTGCGCGATATGATGATCCACGCGCGTGAAGAGCAGGGTGCCGAGGACCGGCTTGCCAAGCGCCGGGCTGCCCGGCGGCGGCGTAAGGTGGCGTGATGCCTCATGATTCCGATTCATGTTGTGATATGCCTGTCGCTAGTGGTCCCCCAGACGCCGGCTTTCGCCGCGTGCTGTGGATCGTGCTGGCCTTTAACGCCACCATGTTCGTGGTTGAGCTCGGCGCTGGGTTAAGCGCCGGCTCGGTGGCGCTGCAAGCGGATGCGCTCGATTTCCTGGGCGATAGCGCCAGCTATGCGATCTCGCTATTTGTAATGGGCATGGCAATGCGTTGGCGAACGGCGGCGGCTCTGCTGAAGGGTGTGGCCATGGGCGGGTTTGGTCTCTGGGTGATCGGCGCCACAGTATGGAGTCTGATGGCTAAGGGCGTCCCCAACCCGGTGGTCATGGGATCCGTGGGCATGCTGGCACTTGTGGTCAACGTCTTCTGTGCCTTGCTGCTGTTTCGTTTCCGTGGCGGCGACGCCAACATGCGGTCGGTGTGGCTCTGTTCACGCAATGACGCCATCAGCAATATCGCCGTGGTGGGTGCGGCCTCGGGGGTGTTTGCGACCGGCAGTAATTGGCCCGATCTATTTGTGGCTGGGGTGATGGCCTCGCTGGCACTTTATGCCAGTGTCCTTGTGTTGCGCCATGGGTTGCGCGAGTGGCGTGAGCCCCCCGACGCAGTTGAGGCAGAGGCTGCCAGGGACTAAAACCATCGGGGGGTTTCGCCGCCTGCATTTCGTCGCATTTATGTTGGATAAAGTGCCATGCATCTAAACAAGCCATTCCTGCTCGTTATTGGTGCGCTTGCTTGTGCGCTATTGGCTTTCGCCTTGGTCAAGGGTGTGCGGCTGATGCAGGGCCAGCCTACAACAGGTCAAGGGGCGATCATCGAAACGGCCGGGGCAGATATTGGCGGGCCCTTTAGCCTGATCGGCGCAGAGGGAAAGCCGGTCAGTGATGCCGATTTCCGGGGTCGTCATATGTTGATTTATTTTGGCTATAGCTTTTGCCCCGATGTTTGCCCGACCGAATTGCAGGCCATGGGCCGGGCGCTTGATCAACTGGGGTCCAAGGCGGCCCAAGTCACGCCGGTGTTTGTTTCCGTCGATCCCGCGCGTGATACCCCTGCCCAATTGGAAGAATACGTTCGCGCCTTTCATCCGCGGATGGTTGGCTTAACAGGCGACAAATCGGCGATCGATAAGGTTGTGAAATCTTACCGGGCCTATTACCGGATCGGCCCCCCAAGCAAGCCCGGCGCCATGGATTATTTGGTGGATCACACATCCTTTATTTATCTGATAGGCCCCGATGGTAAGCTCAAGGCACTGTTCCGCGGGGGCGTTGGTGCGAACGCGCTGGCCGAAGGGCTTGCCCGGTTTTTGCCATAACAGTTCCCTTGAAAGGACCCTCGTTTATGTGTCTCTGCCGTATGTTAATGGTCGCCCTGATGGCTCTATGTGCTGGCCTGGGCACGGTGCCTGTGGCGGCCCATGAGGTCACGAAACGTGCCATGGTTATTGATCACCCTTGGGCACGGGCGACCATCGGCATAAGCCGTCCCGGCGTTGTCTATGCCACGTTGATCAACGACGGCAAGCAGGACGATGCATTGATCGGCGCCACAAGTCCGGTGGCGGCCCATATACATGTTCATCAAACGCGCCGGGAAAACGGTGTTGCCCGTATGGTGCCGGTCAAGCGATTGGTGATCCCTGCCGGGGGCCGTACTGTGTTGAAACCGGGAGGCCATCACTTGATGCTGATGGGGCTTAAACAACCGCTTGAGCTTAATGACACGTTTTCTCTCACGCTGAAGTTTGAGAAGGCGGGCACCATCACTATGGATGTGTTTATCGAATCAGCCGGGAGTCCCGGCATGATGAAAGGTATGAAGCACGGCAAATAATTGATGAGGGCTTCATCCATCCACCCATAAGAGAAGGGCCGGAAGCGAACTTCCGGCCCTTTGTCATTATGGATTTATACGGCTAGCGGCGCTGGCCGAACAGATGCAGCAGCATCATCATCATGTTGACGAAGTCGAGGTAAAGCGACAACGCGCCCATGACCGCTTTCTTGCCTGCCGTCTCAGCACCATCGCTTTCCATATACATGGATTTGATGCGCTGGGTGTCGTAGGCGGTCAGTCCCGCGAACACCAGTACGCCGATCACCGAAATGGCGAACTGCAACCCGGATGATTTAAGGAACAGGTTGACGACACTGGCGATGATAATGCCGAAAAGCCCCATGATCATGAACGACCCCATGCCGGTCAGGTCACGCTTGGTGGTGTAGCCGTATAGGCTTAGCGCACCGAACGAGGCCGAGGTGATGAAGAACACCCGGGCAATCGATTCACCGGTATAGACGACGAAGATTGACGCCAGCGATAACCCCATGGTCGCCGCGAACAGCCAGAAAATCGCCTGGGTTGCGAACAGCGACAGCTTATGTAGGCCGAAGCTCAGTACCAGGATGAAGGCAAAAGGTGCCAGCATCACTACCCATTGGAGTGGGGTGCCAAAGATTGCCTGGAGCATGGTGGGTGAGGCGGCGACGGCATAGGCGACGATACCGGTTAGGGCAACGCCGGACGCCATGTAGTTGTAGACCCGGAGCATATGCTCGCGGAGTCCGACGTCGATCAGAGCGGCGTCGGCCTGGGCGCGGGTCATGGTATGTCTGTCGGGACTCAGCATGGAATGTTACCTCAGCAGTTTCGGGGCCAATATAAATTTTCAGAACGCCATCCTGGCATTCAATTCGGACAGAAATATGGTCATTTATGGGGCCAGTTTCAAGGGGAACCGGGGCTTAGACCGGTTTATGTGGGCAGCACCGCCCCTGGGGCGAGGGCCAGCCCGGCTGCAATGGGCAGTATTATGCCATTTTTCTTAGCTCGCGCTTCCGCGAGGGCGGCGATCCATAGGCCCATCCCCAGCACCACCAAGGGCCAGGCAAGGGCCGCCGCTTGGGCGGCTTCCTCAACCGCCATCATCGGCGCCCCGACAAGCGTTGCCATGTGGGGGGCAAGTTTTAGGAAACAGGCCGTGCCCCCGATGCCGAGGGCTAAGTGAGTGAAGGTTTTGCCGTTCATGATGGATTACGGGCAGACCGGTCAGGTTCGCGCTGTATCGCGCAACACCTGGGCCGGCGATTGCGCCAGCGCCCGCCAGGTGCCGGCGAAGCCGAATCCGATCACCGCCAAGCAGGTGCCGATCAGTGCTGCCAGCGCTGGGCCCGGCAGAAAAACCCAATCGGCATCCATGACCTGGGTCAACACCATGAAGGCGGTCAATGTGCCAAGGAGCGAGGCGGTCAGTGCCGCGGCGATGGCGGCGATGCCGTATTCAATCACATAAGCCAAGGCCAGATCGCGCCGCCGGGTGCCGGTAACTTTCAAAATTACGGCGTCGCGGGTGCGTTCGCGCCGACCCGCAGCGACAGCGCCGGCCAACACTAAAATGCCCGATACCAGCGCGAGGCCCGCGGTTGCCCGGGCCGCCAGACCAATTTTACCGAGCGCTGCGGCGACCGCCTCTAACGCCTCACGGACACGGATGGCGGTGATGTTGCCGAAAGCATCGATCACGGCGCGCGCCAAGGGTTCCTCTGCCGCGCGGCTCGCCTTGACCGTGGCGATGAAGGTTTGCGGTGCATTTTCTAACAATCCGGGGGCGAAGATCATGGTGAAGTTGAGGCCGAGCTGCGCCCAATCGATCTTGCGGGTGTTTTTGATCCGTGCGGTCAATTCGCGGCCGAGCACATTGAGCGTGATCGTGTCGCCGATATCGACGCCAAGCCCGCGGGCGATGCGCGCGTCGATTGATAATAGTGGTGGGCCGCTATAATCGGGTGCCCACCAAATACCTTTGACCAGCTCCGTCCCTTCCGGCATGGCCCCGGTGTAGGTCACGCCGCGATCGCTATCCACGGCCCAGCGTGCGCCGGGACCGACGGCAATATCTGATATGGGGGTGCCGTTGACCTTGGCGATGCGCCCGCGCAGGGAGGGTAGCCGGTTGATCTCCCCCGTGCCGGGCACAGCGCGTATGGCGGCTTCGAACGCGGCGAGTTGATCGGGCTGAATGTCGATGAAGAAATAGGCCGGCGCGCTATCGGGCAGCCGGTCGGCGATCTGGCGTTGGAAATTTCCTTCGATCTGAGCAAGGGCGACGAACACGGTCAACCCGATGCCGAGGGCGAGGACGATGGCACCCGTCGGCGCGCCGGGCCGAGCGATATTGGCGAGCGCTAGTTGCAGGCGTGGGCGCCGCCGGTGCCCCCCAGTGATGCCTTTGGCAGTGATGCGTTGTGCCATTATTTTTGCAAGCCGCCCGACACCCTGGCCGACTAAAGTGAAGAGGGCAAAGGCAAACACCGACCCGAGGATAAACCAGCCCGCGAAGGATGGCCGGTAGGATGTGATCAGCGCCAGGCCCGCTACCGTGGTCCCGGCGAGAACTAATGCGCCGATCACACCCATGCTTGGGCGGAATGGGGGCGTCATAATCAGGCCGCGAAATAATGCCGCGGCGGGCACCGCCTGGGCGCGGGCCAGGGGCCATAGGGTGAACAGGCAGGCGATGGCGATGCCATAGGCTGCCGCCGTGGCCAGCGCCGGAAGATGCACTGAAAACCCGGGCGTCACCGGCAGATAGGGGGCCAGCATGGGCACCAGGGCGAGCGGCAATAGCCCGCCGAGGGCGATCCCCAATCCGATCCCCATTGAGGCCATCAACGCAATTTCTAGGGCGTAGACGGTAAAGACAATCCGCCCGGTGGCGCCCAGGCATTTAAGCGTGGCAATGGTGTCGCGCTTATTATCGAGATGTCCCTTGACGGCGCCGGCGATGCCGATCCCACCGACCAACAGCGTGGTCAGACCAACCAAAGTAAAAAACAGAGCCGCGCGATTGACGTGGCGCTGAATCCGCGGGGTCGCCTCATGGACGTTACGGACCCGCCACGGCATATCGGGAAAAGCTGTATCAAGCCTCTCTTCCAGTAGGGCTCCGTCGGTGCCCGGCGGGTAGCTGAGCCGGTAATGCCAGCGGATCAGGCTGCCGGGCTGTACCAATCCGGTGCCGGGTAACGCTTCGTCGGCGATCAGCACGCGGGGCCCCAGCTTGAAGGCGCCCGAAGCTTTATCGGGTTCGTCCTTGAGCACGGTGCGGATATCAAACAGCGCCAGGCCGATGCGTATGGGATCGCCGATCTTGAGACCGAGCCGCGACAGCAAT
>JBLHLO010000053.1:0-10361 GCA_047621105.1 Alphaproteobacteria bacterium | reverse complement strand
ATTGCCGACGATCCAGGATACGGACCCCAAGTCGACCCTCTGGGGAACACTGGAAATCTGGGGTTGGATGCTGGGCCTGGTGTTGGCGGTGCCGATTGTTGGCTTGGCGGTAGGGCTGCCGCTGTTCGTGTTGATTTACACCAAGTTCTATGGTGCGAGCTGGCGCCTCGGCTTAATCTTGTCCGGGCTTATTGCCGCTTTTATTTTCGGTGTTTACGTACAGATCATGCATGTCTATTGGCCCGATTCGCTGCTCGGTGACTTGCTTGGCTGGGGGGATTGACGTAGCCCTTGGGTAAGTCTCGATGAGACTAAAAAAATAGACCCAAAATAAGGGTCGAAATTTCACGGGAGGAAAAGCCTATG
Organism: Alphaproteobacteria bacterium; assembly: GCA_047621105.1. Classification (GTDB taxonomy): domain Bacteria; phylum Pseudomonadota; class Alphaproteobacteria; order SMXQ01; family SMXQ01; genus WHSO01. The sequence continues at coordinate 9,995 of JBLHLO010000053.1, read as the reverse complement.
GCTACCATTGACGCCGATGCCCATGTCATCGAAACGCCCAAAACCTGGTCTTATATGCGTGAAGAAGAGCGGCAGTTTCAGCCGCAAATTTTCGTGCGTGACCCGAATGACGGCGCGCCGGATCGTCCTAACCAGCGCCGCGAATATTGGGTGGTCGATGGCAAGCTGCAGTCCAAGGGGTCCAATGTCGGCCGTGACGTGACGGCGGAATCAGGCACCATGGCCGATATCGATGGTCGCCTTAAACATATGGATGAAATTGGCATTGATGTGCAGGTGCTGTTTCCAAGCTTATTCCTGCGACCCTTAACCCGCGAACCTGACGTGGATTTTGCATTGGCGCGCAGTTACAACCGCTGGCTTGCCGATATCTGGTCCTATGCCCCGGATCGCATGCGTTGGGTCATGGTGCCGCCGCTGCAATCTCTGGTGGATGTAGGCAAGGTGCGGGCCGAGATGGAGTTCTGTAAAGAAAATGGTGCCTGTGGCATTTTCATGCGCGGCGTTGAAAACGAACGATTGCTCAACCACCGCTATTTCTTCCCGCTATACGAAATGGCACAGGAATTGGATCTCGCGGTTACCTTGCATGCGGGCGTGGACAGCGTGGCGTATCACGACATGTTCCTGCAGACGTCGTCCCTGATGACATTCAAGTTCCCGGTAGTCGGCGCTTTCAATGCATTATTGGAGAGCGAGATACCAAGCCGCTTCCCCGGTGTGCGTTGGGGCTTCATTGAGGCGAGTGCCCAATGGGTGCCCTATGCGTTGGGAGAAGCCCGGTTGCGCCTTGTTCGTAACGGTAAGCCTGCACCGAAAGGTGACATGCTGAAGGACAATAATTTCTTCGTCACCACCCAATGGACCGATGATATCAACTGGCTGTTGGATGAAATTGGCGACGATGGTTTGGTCATCGGCACCGATTATGGGCATAAGGACACTGCCACCGAGGTTGAGGCCCTGAAGCGCATGAGTGAGGACGGCAGTTTGCCTGCTGCATCCGTGACCAAGATTCTCGAAAGCAATCCCGCCCGGTTATACGCCTTGAATTAAGGCCCATGAGTCCCTGTGTGGATTGTCGGTGTGCACAAGCCTGTACGGCGGTATGGGTATCGGCCAAGAATATTACATAAAAATAAATTGGGGGGAGGCCCATTTGCCATGTTGAATCCAGTAGGTCTTATCGGTGTCGGCGCCATGGGTACGGCGTTGTTGGAACGGCTGCATATCGCAAAACATAAGGTTAAAGCTTATGACGTTTCCGAAGATCGTGTGCGCTATGCCCGTGACCAAGGCGCGGAAGGTGTCTCATCGGTCGCCGAAGCGTCACGTGATGTGGCGGCGGTTCATGTCTTTGTGCGCACCGACGAGGAATTGTTGGATGTGTGCTTGGACAATGTCGGGATTTTGGCGACGGCGGCCCCGGGGACCCTTGTTTTCCTGCATTCGACCGTGATGCCCGATACCTGTCGGCAGATCGCGGCAGCGGCTGATGAATGTGGTGTTGTTGCGCTTGATGCGCCGGTGACCGCAGTCCCGCGGCACGTGGCGGCAGGTGAAGCCACGTTCCTGCTGGGCGGGCCAGAGAATGCGAAGGCTGCCGCCGTCGCCCATCTTGAGCCCCTGGGTCGCGCCGCGTGTTATTTTGGCCCGACCGGCGCAGGGAATGTCGCGAAGATTGCCAAAAATTTGATAAATGCCAATGAACGCATCGCCTTGTCGGAAGTCCTCGCCATTGTCGAAGCGGGTGGAGTCGACGTGGCCCAGTTCCTCGACATGTCGACGGAGATTGATCAGGGCTCAACGGTATCTCGTTGGAAGGGGTCTTTTGATATCGAAGGTAACCATGCCGTGCCTCGCCCGGCGAGCAACCTGCTTAATAAGGATGTGCATTTAGCGGCACGATTGGCCAAGACCCTGGGCGTTGACACACCGATGACCCAAAGTGCTTCCGATACGGCGGCGCGCTGGGTAGCAAATTGGGAAAAGGGCTGATCAGGACTGGGGAGCCCGGGGTATCCTATGACATTGATCATCACCGGTGAGGATGTCCAAAGGCTCCTCACCATGGGTGAGTGTATTGAGGCGATGCGAATCGCCTTTAAAGATTTTGCCGATGGTATCGCCGTCAACCGGCCACGGGTCCGTTATCTAGCGCAGCACCCAGATTCTGAAAAACGTTATTGGGCGAATGTGCATGCCGGCGCATCGCCGACGGCGGGCATGGCTTGCGTGCGCGCCGGGTCGCAAATCAAGATCATGAACCCGCCGGGCGGTGAACGAGAATCGCTCAATCAAAATCCCCGACCTTTTAACTGGGGCTTGGTGATCCTGTTCAGCATTGAAACCGCTGAACCCGTCGCCTTGATGCACGAATTCGAATTATCCGGCATGCGGGTGGGGGCGACCACCGGGGCCGCGGTCGATCAGGTGGCCCGGGCCGATGCATCGGTTTTGGGCCTATTCGGGTCGGGCAAACAGGCGCGGGCGGCAGTTGAGGCGATCACCGCCGTCCGGCCGATTGAGCGCATCAACATTTTCAGTCCCAACCCCGAACACCGCCAGAAATTTTGCGACGATATGGCCCATAGAAATATCGCCGTGGTGGCGGTCGATGATCCAAGGCATGCAGTGGCAGGTGCCGACGTTGTTTGCTGCGCGACGTCTTCGGCGGTGCCCGTGTTCGACGGTGACTGGCTTGAAGATGGCCAGATGGTTATTTCCATCGCCAATTCCGATGCCAACCACAAACGCATAGAGGTGGATCGCCGCACCTTTGAGCGCGCATCGGCAATCATTATCAATGATTGGGAAAGTGTTGAAGAAAACAGCCAGACGGAATTGTTGGACCCACTGGCGGATGGTATTATCAACCGCAATGCCATTATTGAATTGGGGGATCTGTTTACAGGTCGGAAGGCTCTCCCTCCTCAAGGGGGCGGTAAAGGGATCATTTATTACAAAAACAATTCCGGGCTGGCCATTCAATTTGCTGCGGCGGGGGGCATCATCTATCGAAAAGCATTGGCAGAAGGTGGCTGTAAGGAGATTCCAACGGAATGGCTCGGCAGTGATCTTAGTGAATATTTGAAGGCCGGCTTTCATCCATCACCGTGATGGGCCTGTTATTACCCCCGTTTCTGTAGGGGCTACTTTTTTGAGATAAGATGGGTTTTCTGCCGTGAGTTCTGGGGGGCGTTTCTGCAAACTGGAGCTTCCGAGGCAATCAGGTTTCGTGGGAATCAATGGATGAGCCAAGACATCGATAAAAGTGACTCGATGCCGCCTTCGCCGCCGGCGTCCCTTCTCAACATATTTTTGCTGTTCTTTAGAATCGGGATTTTCTCTTTTGGCGGCGGGGTTCTTGGCTGGCTCTTCCGGGAGGTCGTGGAAAAGCGCCGCTGGATGACTGACACGGATTTCCTTGGCGGGTTTACCGTGTGCCAGGTTATGCCCGGCATCAACGTGACTAATTTGGCGGTTTATATCGGCCAGCGGCTCAAGGGCGTGCCGGGGGCGGTGGCCGCGGTTGTCGCCGTTTTCCTGGGGCCCTTCTTTTTCGTGATCGGTTTGTTCACCATCTATGCCCAAGTTCAGAGCATTTCCTGGGCGCCCAGCTTTCTAAGCGGTGTTGCTGCCTCAGCGGTCGGCCTCTTCCTGTCAGTCGGCATCAAGTCAATCCGCAAGAATGTAACCAATATCTCCATGGGGGCCATCATGGTGAGCATCTTTATTGCCGTGGGTATATTGCGTTGGCCGATGGTCTGGGTGGTTTTGTGTCTCGCGCCGGTCAGCGTGGGTTTGGCGTGGGTTAACCTCAAGCGGGAGCAAAAGGATGCGTGACGAAGGTATGTTATGGACCCTCACCTTGGTGATCGCGCCCCTCTCTTTGTTGGCAGTGGGGGGTGTCGCCAGTGTGCTGGCGCCCGCCCAAAATCAGACGGTGAATGTTTATGGCTGGTTGACCCAGCGTGAATTTGTTGAGCTTTTCGCCATTTCCCGTGCGGCCCCTGGCCCGGGCGCGACCATTTTCACATTGATCGGCTATAAGGTTGCTGGCTGGTGGGGGGCGGTGGTGGCAACGCTCGCTCTGGTGCTGCCGTCTTCCGTGTTGCTCTATTTCATGGCCAAGGTTTGGAACCGTTATCGCGGCACCAATTTTCACAAGGCCCTTGAACGTGGTTTGGCGCCTGTCGGTGCCGGGTTGATCCTGGCGGCTTCGCTTTCCATCATGCGCGCCGCCGATGCCCAGGCGGTGGGTTGGACAATCGCTATCATTTCGACCGCGATCCTCTCGTGGCGCTCCATCCATCCCTTGATTGTCTTGGCGGTTGGAGGCGCAACCTTTGTCGGCGCGACGGCGGCGCTGGCAATGCTTTAGCGCTTTCCCTTTACGGCCGCGGCGCGGGCTGTGCCCCCCGGACGAGCTTTCCCGGTAATGCCCCGGTCGCTATGCCGTCCCGGTAAACCGGCACCCCTGAAACGATAGTCGCAACGTATCCCTTGGCCTTTTGCAGCAATCGTTTGCCGCCTTGGGGCAGGTCATGAACCATATAGGGGCGTTCTATCGTCAGCTTGTCGTGATCGATCACATTGATATCCGCCTTATAGCCGGGGGCGAGGATGCCGCGATCTTCTAAGCCGATAGCCGCCGCGGTGTCGCCGGTCATTCGTTTGACCAGCCAACTTACATTGAGTGGCCCTTGGGGGCGATCCCGGCCCCAATAGGTCAGAAGGAAGGTCGAAAAGCTGACATCGGAAATATGGGCGACATGGGCGCCGCCATCACTGACCGCGACAAGGGCATGCGGGCTTTCCATAATTTCGCGGCACCCTTCCAGGCTGAAATTGCCAAAGCCGGAGTTGGGGGCAAATAACATGCTGTGACCGTCCTCTTCGAGGACCAGATCATAGGCCACCTCGAGCGGACTACGTCCTTGTGCCTTTGCCATGTTGGTGACGGAGCTTTCCTCCGGTGGTGAATAATTCGGTGGGTCGGCAAACGGAAACATGTAATCGAAGTTCTGTACGCGTCGCACAAGGGTGTCATCCCCCGCATCCCCGGTTTCCGACAGGAGTTTTGCGCGGAACTCCGGGTCCCGCATGATCTCGACCCGGCGTTCCAGGGTTTCGTCCTTGATCGCCTTGTAGGAAGGATGGAAGCAGAATGGATGGCGGCCCATATCGAGGCCGAATAATGTTCCCAGCGGGCGCGGGATGACTTGGGCATGCATCGGCAGGCCAGCCGCAACCGCTTCATCAATCATCCCTAAGGTATGGCGCCAACCCTCGGGATCGCGAATGCGTTGCAGCAAGGTTACCGACAACGGGCGCCCCGATTTTTCGACCATGTCGCGGATGATGCTGAATTCCGCTTCGCGTTCTTTGGGGTCCGGGCCCAGGTTTAAAATAATCTGGAGAACGCCGCGGTTGATATCCTTGAGCCCCATGGCGATGCCGGACAGTTCTTCCGTGTCGGCGCCTTTGGAGGGGATAAATTCCCCGCGCGCTGTCCGGTGATTGTTCGATAGTGAGGTGGTGAAGCCCATGGCACCGGCCTCGATCGCCTGGGTGGCAAGGCGCCGCATTTCGGCGATATCTTCGGGCTTTGCCGTCTCACGGTTGACGGCGCGTTCGCCCATGACGAAAACGCGTAGCGCAGAATGTGGCAATTGTGCACAAACATCCATGTCGTGTGGGCGCCGTTCAACGGCGTCGAGATATTCCGGAAACGAATTCCATTCCCAACTCAACCCTTTGCGGAGAACCGCGCCGGGGATGTCTTCGACCCCCTCCATCAATTCGATCAGGATGTCGCGGTCGGCATCGCGCACAGGTGCGAAGCCGACCCCGCAATTGCCCATGACCGTGGTGGTGACGCCATGCCAACTGGATGAATGAAGGCGCTCGTCCCAGATCACCTGGGCATCGTAATGGGAATGAATATCCACAAAACCGGGGGCAACCAGGAGGCCACGGGCATCGATTTCCTCGCGCCCGTTTGCTGTGACTTTGCCGACGATACTGATGCGCCCCTCGTCGATGGCGAGGTCAGCTTCAAAAAGGGGGCTGCCCCTGCCGTCGGCGATGGTGCCGCCGCGTATGACCAGATCATGGGTCATGTGTTCCTCCTATCCGCCATTTTTCAGGGAATTTTTGGGATTTCTATTGACTGAGGGCGCATCCGTTGCTGCCTGGGGGGCATCCGGATCTTGGATGCCGGCAATCTCGCGGATCAGCTTGGTCAGAATGGCCGAGTAAAAATCCTTGAAGCCGCGGGCAGGGATGGAGAATGCCCCCGGTCCGCCGATGACGTTATCGAGAAAAAATATGTCGAGCCCAAACTCGCCGGTAAGAATGGGCAGACCATTGATGGTTACGCCCATGGCGACCGCCTGATCCCGCCCGACCGAGGCCGGTATCCCATCCTTGTCGGGCCCATCGCCGGAGAGGTCTATGACTCGTCGTGTCCCTTTGAATTGGTTATTCAGGATTGATTCCGCACCGTAGAGGATGGCGCTGCCGACGGCGGTGCCGCCGCCGTAGATTTGACGCGGATGAGATTCGAGCTTTTGCGCAATGATTTCCATATCGGCGGCTGATTTCACCACCGTCCAGGGAACAATCACCGCTTTCAGGAAATGGCCACTCCATTCTACATAGCTCAAGGCGATGCGCCCCAAGGGCCCATTGCGGATCGCGCTCAAGACCCGCGGGTTGCGGAGGGCCCGCGCATAGCCAAGCCGTTGTAAGGTGAATTCACCTTCATCGACGCTGCCTGATCCATCGGCCATCAGGATCAATTCGAGGTCCACCTTTTGCTGGGCCGTCGCCTGGGGTGGCGCCAACAGAGCCAGAAAAGCAGCAAGGGTCAGAAAAAGGAATGAGCGGCGGGTCAAAGCCAGCGTTGGATTCATGCTGTGTTTACGCCGCGTCTTCTGGGTCGAAAAACGCGAGAATGCGCGCTTCCATACTTTCGCGCGGCGGTGCACCGGCGGGCGATGTCGGATCTTGAAATGCTGAATGGGCGGTAAAGCGTGCGACATCGGTCCGCGAATCGTAACACTTGAAGACCAAGGCTTCGTTGCGGGCCATCTCCGGGTAATAGACCCAATTGTGCTCTGGGTTGTGGGTGATGTGATAAATTTCGCCGGTCCGGTCAGGGTAGCGCCGTTCGGTGGGGATCAGATCCTTGGGCGCAATCGAACGGGCATCGATGATCGCCAGCGGGGATGTCATGACCGACCCGCGCGTACTGCGCCATACCTGAATGACCTGGAAACGGTGTTTGAGAAGTTCTTCCGCTTCGTCCGGCAGCAGGTCACGTACGCGTTCGGGCCCCGACCAGTTGGTGTAATCATTATGAACATGGCGCACGGGCCCGCCGACGTTGCGCGCGGTGCGGATATCTTCATCAGCGGCGCGGCGGGTGTGATCGAAGATAAAGGTGCGTGTGCAGCCGGTTTCAGCTTTCACCAGCTTGTCGAGCTCGTCGTAGTAAACGCTACGGACTTCATCTTCGTCGTAAAAATCTTTGACCTTCGTATCATGGGCTACCAGGCGGTAGCCCTCACGGTCGAGCGAAAGGTCACCATTTGCCCGGCGGGCATCCGTAATACGGACCTTGCGGTCTTCATAAGTGCCGGTATGGGTATGTGTCCGGGTGCCAGGCCCATCCGTCGCCGAAACCGGCTTCATGCCGGTATCGATAATGTAGGACATAGCGGCTTCGACATAGCCTTTGGCGCGGTCGGCATCGGGCATGACGGTCTCCTTGGGCCCGCTTCGCTGAGGTGCGGGGGATGGGATTATTGGATCAGTCTAGCCTGAAGCCTGGCGGTCGGAAATGGCCAAGCCGGGCCTGATTGGAAATAATCCCCTATCCCCAATGCCGGGAGGTTGGTAGAATTAATATGTTAAATTGCAATGTGTTAATGAAAATTACACGATAAAAATGAGAACAGCTAAATCCTTGGTCTTCTGGTCAGGGTATTGGCGGCCCCTGTCAGAGGAGATCTCTTATGCTCTCAAGAGAAGAAAATGAGCTGCTGACCCGTATTGGTCCCGGCACTCCTATGGGGGAGCTGATGCGCCGCTACTGGGTGCCGGCGGCATTTTCGCACCAGATTGCGACACCTGATTCGCCGCCCGTTCGGACGCGGCTGCTTTGCGAAGACCTGGTTGTTTTCCGTGATACCAAGGGCCGGGTGGGCCTGTTTGACGAACATTGCCCGCACCGGCGGGCATCGATGTTTTTTGGGCGTAATGAAGAGAGTGGCCTGCGCTGCGTTTACCATGGCATTAAATTCGATGTCGATGGCAAGTGCGTCGACGTGCCCTGTGTGCCGCCGGGTACCGCCGACAACCAACGCGCCAGCATTCAAAAGCAGCTCAAGATCAAATCCTATCCTTGCATCGAACGCGGCGGTGTCGTGTGGGCCTATATGGGGCCGCCCGAATTTAAACCCGAATTTCCCGATCTGGAATGGACCCGGGTGCCAGAAGATCAACGCCATGCAACCCGTCACATCCAGGAATGTAATTGGCTGCAGGGGATCGAGGGGGGATTTGACGCGCCTCATCTTACTTTCCTGCATGGCGGCGATGCCGAACCGAGCCGCCGTATCGTGCCGACATTTTACGAGGTCGTGCCGATGGATTTCGGTTTTGCCGTGGGGACCGGTCGCGACGCGGGGGGCGAGGATATTCTTTGGAACATCAATGTCATGTTGATGCCGTTTCATAAAATTATTTCATCTATGCCGCATGCCGCTCATGTCTGGATGCCGATCGATGATGAAAACACGATGCTCTATAGCGTTGACTTCCATCCCGATCGCGCGTTCACGGAAGAAGAGCTGGCGCGGTCGAAAGCCTTCCGCGGCATCCATACAGAAAACTTCCCAGATAGCGATATCGCCACCATGAATAAGGGCAATGATTATCTGATTGATCGCGCGCTTCAGGCAGGCGGGCAATCCTATACCGGGATGCGGGGGCTCGGTATTCAAGATTGCGCAGTTCAAGAATCCATGGGGCTGATCACCGACCGTACGGAAGAAAATTTACTGCCCGGTGATGCGGCGATCGTCAAGATACGGCAATTAATGCTGAAGACCCTCAAGGACCATGCCGCGGGCAAGCCGTTGCCGGGCATTGATCCGAGAAGTTTCCGGGTTCGCTCGACCCGTTATGAGGCGCCTCGGGGCGAAGTTTTCACTGATAAGGTTGACGAACGCCTGCGCGTCAATGCCTAACAGAAACGATTTCAAACGATTAATAAAACTGCCGCTCAATGCGGCAGCCAAGGGGGAGATACCTAGATATGAATGGCGCTGACGTCATTGCTGAAATTCTTAAGCGTGAGGGTACGGAATTTCTTGCGTGTTACCCGCGCAACCTGGTGATCGAATCTTGCGCCGCGCTTGGTATTCGCACTGTTTTGTGCCGACAGGAACGGGTTGGCGTCGGCATGGCCGATGGCTTTTCGCGTATCCGGCATGGCAAACAGAATGGCGTCTTCGCGGCCCAGCATGGTCCGGGGATTGAAAATGCCTTTGCCGGTGTTGCCCAGGCATTTGCCGAAAACGTGCCGATGCTGGTCATTCCGGCCGGCTTCTCCGGCAGCCGTCAGCAAATTCACCCTACCTTTCGCGCTGCCGAGGTCTACCGCCCGGTCACCAAATGGTCGGCCTGCGCCCATACGGTGCAGGAACTGCCGGAGGTCATGCGCCGGGCCTATCAGGCCATGCGTTCGGGCAAGGGTGGCCCGGTGCTGGTCGAGGTGCCGGTCAATGTGCTTGAGGGTGCGTTCGAGGGCGAGATCAATTACAAATCGGTGCCCATCATGCGCGCCGGGCCGGACCCGGATGCGATCAAGGATGCGGTGCGCTTGTTGCTCGCAGCCAAAAACCCGGTGCTCTGGGCGGGGCAGGGGGTGATCTATGCCGAAGCGGGTGAACGCTTGCTAGAACTGGCCGAAATGATCCCCG
>JBLHLO010000052.1:0-10400 GCA_047621105.1 Alphaproteobacteria bacterium | reverse complement strand
TTTATTCTTGAAAAAACCCGCGTCGGTGCGCAACTGACGGCCGCCGTAATCGCCATCTTGGGCGCCATCATTGCCGCGAATGTTGGATTGATCCCACAGAGCGCGCCCGCATATGGTTTTGTTTTTCAATATATCGTGCCGATGTTGGTGCCTTTGTTTCTGTTCACGGCCGATTTGCGCAAAATATTTTTTGGTGCCAGCCGCATGACGTTTGCATTCTTGCTGGCATCAATCGGGACCGTGACTGGGGTGACGCTGGCGGTATTGTTGTTTGATTTTTCTGGGCTGGGTTCAGCCGCCGGTTTGGAAATGTCTCAGCGTGAGCCGGCCATCGCCGGGCTTTTTGCTTCCACCTTTATCGGCGGGTCGGTCAATTTCGCCGCCATGGGGGAGGTGACGGGGTTGAGCAAGGACCAGGCCTTTTTCTCGGCGGCGACAGCGGCTGATAATCTGCTCGGCGTGATGTACCTCGCTTTGTTGGCGCTGATGCCCGGCTGGGCCTGGTTGGCGCGGCGGTTTGCGCCCCATGACGTCCCGGCACCGGCACCGGCAGCGAAACTGGAAAAACAGGACATCACGGCGATGTCTCTATGCCTTTCACTAGCGGGGGCCATGGTGATGGTGGTCGCAGGCGATGCGCTGGTGGCGCTGCTCGATATTCCGGCGTGGCGCTACGTCATCATCACATCGATCACGCTTTTGTTTGCGACGGCTGCGCCCCGGCTCGCTGCCCGCCTTGCCGGGAGTTATGAACTGGGCGTGGCCCTGTCCCTGGTCTTTTTCGCCGCGATCGCTGCCGGCGCGGATGTGAGGGTCATGGTGGAGGTGGCACCCATGCTGATCGGGCTGGTCGCAATCTTGCTCACGGTGCATGCGCTCATTACCTTTGGGATTGGGTCCTGGTTGCGGCTCAGCCTGCCGGAACTGATCATCGCCTCTAATGCTGCGATTTTAGGGGCGACAACGGCGCCTGCTCTTGCTGCGGCGAAGGGCTGGCGGGATTTGGTCACGCCGGGTGTGTTGGTCGGGGTGTTTGGCTATGCCATCGGCACCTATGCCGGCACTCTTATTTTCAAGTTTTGGCACTATATTCTTTAGTTGGTTTGAGGCGCATCTGATGAAAAACGGGGTCCCGCAGGGCCCCGTTTTTTTGTTGGCTTTTGTAGAGGGCAACCCTTGCAATCGACCTGCTTTGATGTCGCGCCCGGCGCGTATAGGTGGAGGTGCGGGGCATGCCAGGTTTGAAGGCCAAGCGCTTGGTGACTGTCGGTTAGCGATAAAAACCATAATTATTTTGTGTATTTTGCGCGGCAATAGCTCAGGAGAAAACCATACCGCGTTATGGGAATTGGCCGTATATTGATTGAAATCATTGTGTGTTGCGTACTCAGTATCTTGCCGCGTTCGCCTAAGTAGGGCTGCAATTTGGAGAAGAGGCGCAGACTTATGACACCTGAAGAAAACGAAAGATTGACCCGTGTCGGGCCCGGGACGCCGGTGGGAAATCTCTTGCGCCGGTATTGGTGGCCGATCTGGTTTTCCGAACATGTGAAAGACAAGCCGGTTCCGGTACGGTTGTTGGGCGAAGACCTGGTCCTTTTTCGTGATGCATCCGGTGCTTGCGGTTTGCTTGGCCGCCATTGTCCCCATCGGGGCGCATCGCTCGAACTCGGCCGGGTTGAAGCCGATGGTTTGCGCTGTTGTTATCACGGCTGGAAATTTGACCGGGCGGGATGTTGTCTCGACATGCCGGCAGAACCTGATGATACCCCCCTCAAAGACGAAGTGCGTCATACGGCATATCCGATCCAGGAACTGGGCGGCCTTGTGTTTGCCTATCTTGGGCCGGCACCGGCGCCGCTGCTGCCCAATTACGACGTCATGGTCCGGGAAGATTGCAAGCGCGTGGTGGGTGTCAAAACAGATTATTGCAATTGGCTACAACGTATCGAAAACGGGCATGATCCGGGGCATCTCGGCATTCTCCATGCCGCCGGGTATCCGCAGATCGCGCTGAAACGCAATATCTTCACCCGAGAAAAAACCTGGTACGGCTACCGGACGATTTCTAATTTTGGCGACGATATGGATAAGGTCAGCCACCAGATATTTCCTTCCCACACGCGCCGGGTCGGTGCGCGGGTCGGTGATCCGCCGCGCCACTATATCCACTACCGGGTGCCGGTGGATGACACCCATACCGCCACTTGGTCGGTACAGGTCGAAATCACCGATACGGGGCCTCATGAGACCGTATGTCGTGGGTGGACCCCAACCGAACGCATGGTCTATGCGCGTGAAGAGGACGGTTGGTGGGGAATTCCCTCACGTGACCAGGATCGCATCGCCCAAGAAAGCCAGGGAGAGATTCATGATCGTACCCGTGAGACCCTCGGCACGTCGGATTCCGGAATCATTCAATATCGGCGTTTACTGGACGAACAGATCAAGGCGGTTGAGGAAGGGCGTGATCCGCTCGGGGTCATCCGCGATCCTGATAAGAACGCGTGCGTGAGTTTCGATGCCACCATGAACTTTGCCGATGGGGTTAAGGGCGCGCCGGAAATGATCAGCACCTAAGCCTAGTCCAGGCTGGACCAGCAAAAGCGTAAATCGCCAGCGTGTGGCGCATGTCGCGTCACGCCATCAACTGGCTTTCAAGCTGAATGAGGGAGGATGGAATGGTCGCCACAAAGATGAATATCGCCCGTACGGTGCTGACTGCCGCGTTCCTGGCATTGACGACCCAGGCTGCGGTCTCCGCGGATTTACCCCAAGCAACGCAGAATCTTTTGAAGCAACTGGGTAAGAAAGCATCTCTCCTGGCCGGGGTTGATAAAGAACTCGCCGTCCCTCAAGCATGGATCGCTGCGGCCCGTAAAGAGGGGGCGATGACCTTGGGCGGCAGCTGGGATCATGAGCAATATCTCAGGATGATCGCGCCGTTCTCTGAACGCTATCCCTTCATCAAGATTGCCTACAACCGAGCCAGCCGCCATGACCGGGTGATGAAGCCCCTGATCGCCTTCAGAAGCGGCCGTATCCTAACTGACGTCATCCAAGGGGTGGGCGGGCGTTTCCATATATTTCAAGAGCTCAAAGCGGTTGTCGATATGCGCAACCTGCCGGGGTGGAACAATATTCCCGATCAGATTCGTCATCCCGAAGGGTATTGGATCGGTTTCCGATTGCGCCATTGGTGCATGGCCTACAACACTAAATTGGTTGCCAAAAAAGACCTCCCCAAGACCTGGGACGACATCGTGTCCAATCCGCGGTGGCACAACAAGAAAATCGGGCTCGGCAATAGGCCCAACCTTTGGCTCGCTAATATGTGGGGCGTGAAAGGGGAGGGCTGGGCAAAAAATTACATGAAGAACTTGTTCGGTGTGGTCAAACCGCAACTCCGCAAGGAGGGGATGAACGCTCTGGTTAGTCTTGTGGTGGCGGGTGAATTTCATGCCTCCATGCCGTCGGCGCCCGATCGCGTCACCGAATATATGACGAAGGGTGCCCCAGTTGCCTGGCATTGCCCGGAACCGGTGCCGACCGCATCGACGGGTATCGTGATTGTTAAGGGGACGCCCCATCTCAATGCATCCCGCCTGTTCGTCAATTGGTTGATCAGCAAGGAAGGTCAGCTGGCCCAATATGGTGCCGACGGTAATCCCCCGGCGCATAAAGATATGCAGAGCAAGGATTTCCTGATTTTTCCTGATGAGGTCGTGGGTAAGGAGACCGCGTTTTTGAACGTCGGCTTGATTCACAAGGCCATGCCCCAGGTCATGAAAGCCTGGAATCCCCTATGGCTCGCCGGGCGCGGCATCAAGCTGGTGACCCTGAAGACCAAGATTGAGGGGCTTAAGCGCAAGGGCCGGCGTGTCGTCGTCAAGAACGGTGGCAAAACCCATACCCTTAAGGTCTCAGATAGTCGCACCAAGATTATCGTCGGGGGGGTAGCGGGGGACCGCACCAAGCTTAAGGTCGGCATGAGTTGTGAGATTGTTTATCCGGGTAAAAACCGGGAAGAAGCGAAGAAGATCACCTGTTGAAATAGAGCGAGGACCAATGGGGGCCCGTACTTTCAACGTATTAAAGCCCCGGCTTTGGCCGGGGCTTTTTTCATGCCGGTCAAAGCCATTTTGCGGGGTTGTTCTGGCCAAATAAATACCCACATAAGAGGTATGGTTTCAAAAGGTGACAGGAGGCGGCGATGTTCAAAAAAATTCTCGTTCCCACCGATGGGTCCAGCCATGCCGCGAAGGCGGTGCTGCTCGGCATTGACCTCGCATCCAAATATGGTGTTGGCCTTGTCTTTCTCTCGGTGATCGAAGGCGGGGCGCTTTCCGCCGCGGATCAACGATTGGCCACAGAAAAGGGAATCGATATCAGCGCACTCAAAGCTTTGCCCGATGTCTTGATCGTCTCCCCGGAAGGGGCGCCGGTCGTGCCCGCAAGCGACCACACCCTGGCCGCATCGCGGATTCAGGCGGAGCTCGCCGATCGCCTAGTCGGTGATGCCAAGGCCCAGGCCCAAGCCGCCGGGATTGAAAAGGTGAAAGTTGTTGCCCGCAATGGCGACCCGGCAGAGGTCATTCTAGAAACCGTCGCCGATGAAGGCGCTGACCTGATCGTAATGGGAAGCCGGGGGCTCGGGACCCTTAAGGGCCTGCTGGTGGGCAGTGTATCGCAGAAGGTCAGTCATTTAGCCGACTGTTCCTGCATCAGCGTCAAAGTCAAATAGGACGCGTTCAAGGGGGGGATGATGCGGTATTTAAGACTCTGTGCGGCATTGTTGGCGTTAATGTTAGTGGTGCCTGCGGTGGCCAGTGCGCAAGACAAGCTACCGCAAATGCCACAAATCCCGTTTCTGGAAATCTGGCGCGCCTCGCCCCATGCCAATGTGGGCTCGGAAGCCTTCATTCATTGGGATAAGGACGGTGCCGTGCCGGTAAGCTGCGCGGCGTGCCATTCGGGCCCTGGATATCTTGATTTTCTGGGCGCCGATCGCAGTACGCCGGGCAAGGTCGATAAACCTGCGCCGATCCATGCCGTTATCGATTGCGTCACCTGCCACAATCCAAAGGCGATTAATTTGCGCTCGGTCCTGTTTCCGTCCGGGCGGCGGGCTGAAAACCCCGACGCCAGCGCCCGCTGCACGGTCTGTCATCAGGGCCGCCAATCGACTCCCAGTGTGAACCGAAGCGTTGCCGGTCTTGCCGTCGACGGTGTCCATCCCAAATTACGTTTCATCAATGTTCATTACGCTGTTGCCGGGGCTACCTTGTTGGGTACGGAGGTCAAGGGCGCCTATGAATACGCGGGCAAGGGTTATCACGGTAGATTCAAGCACACGGTTGCTTTCAACACCTGCACCGAATGCCATGATCCGCACTCGACACGTGTTCTGGTCGCGTCCTGCAGTGCCTGCCATAAGGGAGCGCCGCCGCGGGCGATTCGTGAATCGGCCACCGATTACGACGGTGATGGCGATATCAAGGAAGGCATTGCTGGGGAGATCACGACGCTGCACGAAGCCCTGGGGGCGGCAATCCGTCGCTATGGGCGTGACATCGCCGGCAGCGCTATTGCCTATACGCCTGATACCCATCCCTATTTCTTCGTAGATGGCAATGCGAACGGTGTCGCCGATAAGAAGGAAATAACCCGTGCTAACGCCTATGCCCGCTGGACCCCGCGCCTGATAAAGGCCACTTATAATTATCAATTCATTGCCAAGGACCCGGGGGCTTATGCGCATAATCCGCTTTATGCCCTACAGATTCTTTATGACAGCCTCGAAGATTTGTCGGCCAAGGTGCCTGTCGGCCTATCGAAGATGACACGACCGCGATAGACGTTTTCTAACAAGCCTTTCCCCGGGCTGCCTGGCCGCCTAAGCTTCTCCCCATGGCGGTAAAAGATTCCATGATTTATGACGCGGTGATTATAGGTGCGGGCCACAACGGGTTGGTGGCTTCCGCCTATCTTGCCCGCGCGGGTCTCAAGGTCTGTGTCGTTGAGGCGCGCGCTGTGATCGGCGGTGCTGCGGTGACGGAAGAATTCCACCCTGGGTTTCGTAATTCGGTCTGCGCTTATACGGTCTCGCTGCTCAATACCAAGGTGATGCGTGATCTTGATCTTGCCGGGCAGGGGTTGCGCATCGTCCCCCGGCGTTTGCAAAACTTCTTGCCGTTGCCTGATGGACGCGCGCTTCGGGTGGGGGCGGGGGAGACCAAATCCTCGGTCGCACAATTCTCAAGCCGTGATGCTGAACAGCTCAGCGCATATTCGGCGGCGCTCGAAACCCTGGCCGATGTGCTGCGGGCATTGGTGTTAGAGACGCCGCCCAATGTGGTGGCGGGCCGCCCACTTGCCGCGGTCACGGAATTTCTGAAGGCAGGTAGTATCGCCCGGCGCCTTGCCCATTTGCCGATGGATGCCCGGCGCGACCTCGTGGCGCTTTTTGCGGCCTCGGCCGGTGATTTTCTCGACGGCTGGTTCGACTCTGATCCCATCAAGGCTGTTTTCGGCTTCGACGGCATCGTCGGCAATTATGCCTCCCCGTACACGCCAGGTTCCGGTTATGTGTTGCTACACCATGCCTTTGGCGGCGTGGGTGGCGTGAAGGGCGCCTGGGGGCATGCAGTGGGTGGCATGGGGGCGATCAGTGAGGCGATTGCGGGCGTCGCCCGTGCCCGTGGGGTCGAAATTAAGACCGCAACGCCGATCAAAGAAGTCGTTATTGAGCAGGGCCACGCCACTGGCGTCGTCACCGCTGCCGGTGAACGCATTCGGGCGCGTGCCGTGGTGTCTTCGGTCAACCCGAAGCTGCTTTACCTTAAGCTTATGGATGCGGGTGTGCTCCCTACCGATTTTCGCCGCCGTATCGAGGGCTGGCGGTCGGCGTCGGGCACCTTCCGTATGAATGTGGCGCTTTCCGAACTGCCTGATTTCACCGCGTGCCCCGGTAAGCGCGCGGCCGATCACCACACTGCCGGGATCATCATTGCGCCCAGCCTTAATTACATGGAGCGCGCCTATTTTGATGCGCGGGTTTTGGGTTGGTCGCGCGAACCGGTGGTCGAGCTGGTTATTCCATCAACCTTGGATGACAGCCTTGCGCCGCCGGGGTGTCATGTAGCGAGCCTCTTTTGCCAGCATGTCGCCCCCGAACTGCCGGATGGCGTTTCTTGGGATGACCGTAAGGACGAGGTTGCCGATCTGATGATCAAGACGGTTACCGGCTATGCGCCCAATTTCAAGAATTCGGTGATCGCGCGTCAGGTGCTCTCGCCCCTCGATCTTGAGCGCGAATTTGGGCTTACCGGCGGCGATATTTTTCACGGCGCGCTCGATCCCGGGCAATTGTTCTCGGCCCGTCCGGTGCTGGGCCATGCTGATTACCGGGGGCCCCTGGCCGGGCTTTATATGTGTGGGGCAGGTTCGCATCCCGGTGGCGGCGTGACCGGCGCGCCTGGACACAATGCGGCGCGGGAAATCCTGCGCGATTTTCGCCGCGGTCTTTTATGAGCCTTTTATAAATATAAAGTGGTGCGCTTCTTTAATCTGCCACGCCTTCGACCCGCTTGGTTAGTTCGCGGTCAAATTCCAATAGGTCTTCGGGCACGTCCATGCCGGTGGCATGCAGTTCGTTGATCATTTCCTTGATCTTAAGATGCACCTCGTGCAGGTCGTCGGGCTTATGGTCGAGTTGTTCGGCCAGCAGGTTGAAGGCAGCAAGCAGTTCAGTGATGTCCATGGTCATGGGCAATCCTCTTTGTCGATGGGTGGGCCCCCTTTCATCAGACCCCAAGTTGAGCCTGGGGTAAAGGGGATCGATTTGCCTCGCTATTTACCGGTCGATCCATAGACTGCAGGCCATGTCTAAAGCGGCGCCCTCGGGCGGTTCTCCCATCATGTCTTCGCGTGATTTTCTTATTGGTGCGGCCTGGGCATTGGCCGCCGCCGCCTTGCATGCGATGATGCCGGTATCGGTGCGGCTGTTGTCGGGAGACATACCAACAATTGAAATCGTATTCTTCCGTAATGCGATGGGGCTGGCTTTTTTCTTTTGCTACTTTGCCTGGCGCGGGTTTGGCACGCTTTCAACGCCGCGGTTTTCTCTGCATCTGCAGCGCAATATCTGTAATTTTGTCGGAATGTGGCTGTGGTTTTCGGCCCTTGCGGCGATGCCCGTTGCCAAAGCCGTTGCGCTTCATTTTACCGAACCCTTAATGGCAACCATGCTTGCTATGCTGTTCCTAGGCGAA
The DNA here is from genome assembly GCA_047621105.1 of Alphaproteobacteria bacterium. Lineage (GTDB taxonomy): Bacteria > Pseudomonadota > Alphaproteobacteria > SMXQ01 > SMXQ01 > WHSO01. The sequence goes on along the minus strand of JBLHLO010000052.1, from coordinate 2,127 downwards.
AGTACCGCGCTGCGGCGTTGGCTCGCTGTCGGTGCCGGGTTTGTGGGCGTGTTGATCGTATTGCAGCCCGGCACTATCCCGGTGACCTTGCCAGCATTGATGGTGTTGGGGTCGGCCTTGCTGTACGCGGGCGTGGTGATCTATTCACGCATATTGGGGCGCTTTGATTCGCCGGCTGTGACCACCTTCTATTATCAATTGATGCTGACTCTCTTTGCCCTGCCATTCTTGGTGGTTGCTGATTGGGTGATCCCGACTTGGGCGAATCTACCGGGTTTGTTGCTGCTGGGGATCGCCGGTACGGCGGCGCCGTATTGCATTATTCGCGCCTTCAAATATGCCGAGGCGAGTGCAGTGACCCCATTCAGTTTCATGCGCCTGCCGATCACCGCAGGGGCCGCCTTTCTCTTGTTCGATGAGCCCACGGAAATCTGGACGTGGATTGGGGCGGGGGTGATCTTCACTGCGGCCTATTTCATGACCCGGGCCGAGCACCGGGCCGGGCGCGGCTATTAAGGCGGGAGAGGCCTCTCTATAGGCCCCCTGAGTGGCTCGCTGGCGACCCTGTTGGCCGGGCCTTGGCTTTGGCCGTCAGAGCCTATAAAACATCGGTATTCCGAATACCAAAAAGCTGCCCGGCACATCTGCTGTGGCGGCTGAGCTGAGGGAAATGCCATGAACACCGCCGCCAAGACGACTGCCAGTGGGTCCAATTCTGGAGAGCTGCTGCGCGCTCAGGTCGCTGCCTGTACCCGGTTGCTGAATATGCTGGGGATTTTGCACTATTCAGGCCATGTGTCGGTGCGGGTGCCAGGCAAGGATCAGCTGTACATCCAGACCCGCAACGAAAGCCGGGCAGATGTCAGTCCTGACAGCGTTCTGCTGGTGGATTTCGATGGTAACGTCATTGAAGGTGCGCCAGGCAAGCCGCCCAGTGAACTTGTCATCCATACCCAAGTCTACAAAGCGCGTCCCGATGTTGGTGCGGTGATTCACAATCACATGCCGCTCGCCACGGCCATTACCATGGTCAAGAACCGCAAGATCGAGATCATGGACTTCCATGCGTCGCGTTGGGCGAAAGGCGTGCCAGTCATGCGTGAGGTCGGCCATATCAAGACGGTGGCCGATGGTGATGCCTTGGCTGAAAACCTTGGGGATTATGATGCGCTATTGTTGCGTGCACATGGTTTGGTGCTGACCAGCGAAAGCGCACCGGCAATCTTGATCGACACAGTTCATTTTGAGGATAACCTCAAGGCAATGAAGGAGGCCCTCGCGTTCGGTGAAGATCTGGAGCCGATCACGGCGGAAGACCTGGCTCGGGTCAGTGAATTCGAGGACCGCTCACACCATACGGCGAAGATGTGGAATTACTATGTCGGTGAGGGCCGAAAAGCGGGTGTGTTGCCGGATGATTGGGACGTTAAGCTCTAGCCCGGCACCATAGGCGAGGTGCCCGGCGCGCTATGTTTAACCCTCATCTCCGTTTAAAACTCTATCTGCGCGCAAAACGTATCCGGCGCCGGGGTGATCGCGAACTTGCCCATCTGACATCTCTGGTTGGTGCGGGTCGGCGCACCATAGATGTGGGTGCCAATCGTGGCGTCTATAGCTATTGGCTGGCGCGCTGTTCGCGCGTGGTTGAGGCGTTTGAGCCCAATCCATTTCTCGCCCAACGTCTGGCGGCGGCGGGGTTGCGTCCTGTCACCGTGCATTCGGTGGCGCTGTCCAATGGGGTGGGCGCCGCAGAGTTTTTGTTGCCTCATCACCATTCTGGCGGACTCGACGATCCAGGTGGCCGACTTGATGAACTGGCGCCGGGGGTGGTGGCGGCGCGGTTTGCGACGACCCGTGCGCGGCTTGACGATTTCGGCTTCGATGAGGTGGATTTCATCAAGATTGATGTCGAAGGCCACGAGGAAAAGGTGCTGGATGGGGCTTGGGACACAATCACGGCCAACCGTCCGGCGCTGCTGATCGAACTTGAGGAGCGCCATACCCCCGGCTGTCTTGAGCGGGTCGTGGGCCGTTTTGAGGGTTTGGGCTATCAGGCCCTGTTTCTCGATGATGGTGCTTGGTATGGGCTTGATGCCCTTGGGCCCGGTCAAATCGGCCCGAGCGGGC